>NZ_KN360939.1:224595-235096 GCF_000784355.1 Methanolacinia paynteri
AAAGGGGTACCTGAGAGTCGCCGGCCCGCCGACGAGGTTCTTTAAAATCCTCTTCGCCATCGTGAATGTAATCTTTCCCATCTCAAATCACCTCTCCGCACACCCGATACACGGATCGATCGTCAGGACAATCACCGGGACATCCGCCATCTCGCAGCCCGCGAGCATCTTTACAAGCGGCGGGATATTCGTCAAAGTCGGCGTCCTCACACGCTCCCTGACCAGGTACCTCTTCCCGTTGCCCTTCACGTAATGGATGCACTCGCCTCTCGGCTGCTCGACCCGCGAGAAGTACTCTCCGTCCGGGTTGCCCTTCACCTTCACCTCGATATCCCCGTCGGGAATCTTCTCTATCGCCTGTTTGATCAGGTCCGCCGACTGGAGAACCTCCTTCGCACGGACAACACACCGCGAGTAGCAGTCTCCCGCATTCTCGACGACCGGCTTGAAGTCAAGCTCCGGGTATGCAAGATATCCGGTCTCGCGTGCATCGATCGCAACCCCGCAACCTCTCGCAGTCGGCCCGACAGCCCCGAGGTGGTAGGCATCGTCCTTGGAGAGATACCCGATTCCGCTCGTCCTGTGGATAACCGTCGAATCGTCGAAGAAGACATGGTTCAGCTCCTCGACCTCGGCATAGGTCCTGTCGAGGCCCGCCGACATCTCCTTCAACTTCGACCCGGAGATATCCCTCCGGACACCGCCGACCTTGCACGAACCCTGGATCACCCTTCCGCCGGTAGTCTCCTCCATCACGTCGAGCACCTGCTCGCGGATTCTCCACGCGTTCATGAAGAGGTTCTCGAATCCCATCGCGTCCGCAAACAGCCCCATCCAGAGAAGGTGGCTGTGCATCCTCGAGTACTCCGACCAGATCGTCCTCAGGTACTTCGCTCTCTCCGGGACCTCGATATCCATGATATTCTCGATCCCCTGGCAGAACCCGACGCTGTGGATGAAACTGCATATCCCGCAGATCCTCTCCGCGATATACACGAAGTTCTTGAAATCCCTCTTCTCCACGAGCTTCTCCAGCCCGCGGTGGACATACCCGATTGAAGGGATCGCCTCGAGAACCTTCTCGTCCTCGATCACGAGATCAAGGTGGATCGGCTCCGGGAGAACGGGATGCTGCGGCCCGAACGGAACTACCGTTCGCCTTCCTGTCATTCTTCACCTCCCGCATCGGCCTTCGCTTCTTCCTTGGTCTCTTCCACCGCTTTCTTCGCCGGGACTTTCTTCACCGTAACCTCGCCCCTGAACGGGTGCGGGACGCTCGTCCTGATAAGATTCCCCTTGAAATCCAGGTTCATCCCTTCGACCGGAATCCCGTAGAGGTCGTGCATCTCGTTTTCGTAGATGAACGCTCCCCAGTATATATCAGATATGCTCGGCATCGTCACGTCTTCGCCGATCGTGACCCGGAGGTTCTCGAAACGATTCTCTTTGTCGAACGAGTAGTTGATCTCGAAGGCGTCCTCGATTCTCGTGCACCCGATCTGGACCAGGCGGTACCCGTCGTCCGACTTCGCTTTCACTTCGTCCAGAAGTTCGCCGACCGAAATCTCCCTTATCAGTTGTTCTTCGATAGTCATCTTAGTGCCCCGCCTCCGCCTCTTTCTTCATATCTTCTCTCTTCTTTTCCAGTACCCCGAGGGCTTGTACAACCCCGTCGATTATCGCCTCCGGTTTCGCAGCACAGCCGGGAACATACACGTCCACCGGGATCAGCTTGTCCACTCCCCCGGCCACGTTGTAGCACTCGCGGAAGACACCGCCCGATAATGCACAGGCCCCGATCGCCACGACCACGTTCGGCTTGGGCATCTGTTTGTAGATATTTTTGATCACCGGCTTGTTCTGCTCGTTCACGCTGCCCGTCACGAGGAAGACGTCGGCATGCTTCGGGTTTCCGGTATTGATGATCCCGAACCGCTCCACGTCATAGAGAGGTGTAAGGCAGGCAAGGACCTCGATGTCGCAGCCGTTGCAGCTCGACGCGTCGTAGTGTATAATCCAGGGGGATTTTGTTATGTATGCCATTCTCTATCACCTCAAAATAAGGTACAGGGCCATCAGGTTCAGGACCCCTGCAACCGCGGTCACAATCCAGCAGCTGTCGAGCATGAAGCTCCATTTCACCCTCGAAGTCGCGTTGTCCACGAAGATCTCCAGGAGATATACAAGGGCAATCACTATAATTCCGATTATAGGGGCAGCGAACCCGAAGAACAGGAACAAAAACCCGAGGAGGAAGACGAGCTCGTAGAGGTGCGCAAGCTCGATCATCCCGAGCGTCGATCCCGCGAACTCCGTATTGAGACCCCGCACAAGCTCCTGGTGGGCGTGGTGCGACGTTGAGATATCGAACGGCGACTTCCTCAGCTTCACCGTCAGTATATAGACGAACCCGATGAAGATTCCCGGAAGCACCAGTATGAGCGGGCTTCCGTACGACGCGATGTCGAGCGTATTGAACGAGTTCGTCACCTCGTAGAACCCGACGGCCGCGATTATTATCATCGGCTCTATCGCCATGAGCTGGATCAGTTCGCGTTCCGCACCGACATGGGCGTAAGGCGACCCTGACGAAAATGCACCGAGTATCAGGGAGACCTCCGCGAGAGTCAGGGCGAAGATCACCAGCAGGATATCGGAGCCGCCGAAGAAGAGCGCTCCGGTGATTATGATGAAGACGAGGTACCCGAATATCCAGAAGTTCTGGGACTCGTGTATAACCATCTTCTCCTTCTCGAAGAGCTTGAGTATATCGTACATCGGCTGGAACAAGGGCGGCCCTACCCGTCCCTGCATCCTTGCCGTAATTATCCGGTCGAGCCCGAGAACAATCGTCCCGACGAACGGGGCGAGGATTATGAAGAGCAGAATCCCGATAACCGGTTCTCCTGTCAGCATATCTATAGCACTCACATCATCACCCCCAGCGGAAAGACCCACGATAACAGGGCGAACATCACCACGATTATGAGAATCGACGACCAGACGCCGGCCCTGCTGAGCTCCTTCTCACCGAACATATTCGGGAAGTAGTAGTTGGAGAGCTCCTCCTCCTTCATGACGCCCATGCTGCCGAGGAATTTGAGGTGCTCGCCCTCGACCTCCGTGACCCTTGCGCCCATATACTGTCTTCTCAGCGTCCGCCCCTTCGCGAAGTGGAAGAGGCTTAACGGGAGCAGGATGACGACGACGATCATGAAGAGCATGATGATCTCGTTGCTCAGGCTGAGGAGTGGCGATGTCGTGTGGTATATGGCGTGTAAATACGGCTCGATCATCGTCGACGATATCAGCGGGAATATAAGACATGCCAGGACGGTGAGCCCCCCGAGAGTGAGTATCGCACTCATCTCCGGGCGGGACGCCTCCTTTTCGACCGGCTTCCTTTCGGTCCTGACCTCAATGATCTTGCCCATCCATTTCGTCCAGAAGAATACCGTGATTCCGCTGCCGTACGCGATTATCGCGATCAGCAGCATTCCGAACGGCGGTATCGCGTTGACGAAGGCATGTATCGACGCCCACTTAGAGATGAGCATACCGAACGGTGCGAGGAACATTCCCGCCATTCCGATGAGCATCATGAGGGCGATCTTCGGCATCGCGGCGATGAGTCCGCCCATGTCCTCGATGTCCCTCGAATGCTTCTGGTGCTCGACCGATCCTACGGAGAGGAAGAGGAGCGACTTTGCGACCGCGTGGAATATTATCAGCAGTATCGCGGCCCAGACCGCCTCCTCGGTTCCGATTCCCGCACAGGCGACGACCAGACCGAGGTTCGCTATAGTCGAATACGCGAGAACCTTCTTTGCGTTGCTCTGGCTGATCGCGATCGCCGATGCGGTGAGGAACGTCAGTGCGCCGATGAACGCGAACGCGATCCCGATAAGACTTGATTCATATATAGGTGCGAACCTTACGATCACGTAGACTCCGGCCTTGACCATCGTACTCGAGTGTAGGAGTGCCGAGACCGGGGTCGGTGCGACCATCGCCCCGACCAGCCACGAGGAGAACGGGAACTGTGCGGACTTGGTAAGCCCGGCGAACCCGATGAACGCCGCCGCGACGAGTGCGATCTCCGGCGAGCTCTTCAGGAGCTCGTTTAAGTAAATGTCCGTTCCGGCGGAGAATGCGTTTATGAAGAGTATCGCACCGCTGAACGCCACACCCCCGATGACGTTTAAGAGCAGGGCCCAGAATGCATTCTTCCACGAGACTTCGTCCCTCGCGTACCCGATGAGGAGGAACGAACAGAGCGTCGTAATCTCCCAGAACAGGAAGAGCCACATGATGTTGTTGGAGAACACGATCCCGAACATCGCCGAGAGGAAGAGGAACATCAGGAAGAAGAAGAGCGGTCTCCTGTCCTTTACGTCCTTGTGGTGCTCGTGATATGTCTTCATGTAGCCGGTCGCATAGACGCAGATCAGGCTCCCGATTATGCCGATGATCAAGGCCATTATCAGGGAGAACGGGTCGATGAAGAGGTCGAACCCGATGTTATGCGCCGGTTCGAAGACGATCTCGGTGTATGCGGCCATCGCAAGCTGCAATGCCGCGAGGACTGTTACCAGGTATTTTTTGAACTTCAGGCTGATTCCGATGATGAAGAGGCCGATTGCGACTTCGGCCGCGAGTATCAGCGGGTCGACAAATGTGCCGTCTACAGCGAACAATACCTCGCCCTTTCCGAAATATTCAAAGAGGAGATATAATGATCCGAGACAGGTCACAATTGCCGCGAAATTGACGAATAGATCCCTCCCCCTGCCGTTCGGGAGGAAGAGCATGATTCCTCCGGCAATCAGCGGGAAAAGTATAAGAAATATTAATGATTCCACGTGTGCGCCTCTAATCTATATTCTGATTTCACATTATTTATCATTATCAATATGAGCCGGATTTAAGAAAGTTTCAGGCGGATCTGGTGTGAATAATGCCATATTCTGTATTACCATTTATGTTGTCTTCGCCGGTTATGCAGGGTTTGATCGTGCCCCGGGGATAGAATTTTGTATGCTCGCGAAATTTTATTTTTTCAAAAAAATTTTCCGGAAGAAGCCGGTGGTCTTACGGGTCCGGGCTGTGTTTAATCCCCGTGCAGTTGCCTGGCTTCATCCGACGATTCGATATCGGGATTATAGCGGACAGCTTCTTCATATGCCCCGTTGCATTCGTGTTCGGGTGCGCCTGTCTTTTTCAGGGCAATATAACGGTAATACCACAGAAGTGCGTTCAGGTCGTCCGTTTCTTCGGACTCCGGCAAGCCGACCGGCGTGTTGTCGACAACTTCCCGGTATTTTCCCAGGTCGAAGTTGCAGATAACGGTTGAAGTTTTCGCAACGTAATTTTCAGGCGATTCGTCGTCGCAGAGCTCCATCACCATATGTGCTGCATTAAGAGCTTCGCCCGGTCTTTCCAGGTCCATCAGGGTAAGCATCTTTCCCTGCCATGCGCCGGGCCTGTCCCATTCTCTCGCGATCGCTTCTTCGTAGGATTCGAGAGCGGCGTGGTATTCTTCAAGTTCGTAAAGGACGTTGCCGATCTCTTCGCAGAATGCCGCCTGGTATTCTTCCGGCGACGAATTAAATCCGCCTGCGAGTTTATCAAGGGCGGAACTGTATTCTCCAGACATTGCCAGCAGTCTTCCCCTGGCCAGGCCGAGTATTGCGGCGACTTCCGCTTCTTCCCCGGAGAAGTCGTGCTCGAAGGTATCTTTCCAGGAGAAGAAGGATTCGTAATAGTATTCGACCGTATCCAGGTATTTTTCGATATGTGGGCGGTTGTCGTTGGAAAGTTCGAAGATCTCTTTTATTGCTGGTTCCAGGTGTTCTAAGGATTCATAGTAGTTCCCGATGGCGAATTCGTATTCCGATCCGGCTTTCTCCGCTTCCCCGGAGTTATAGGATCTTTTTACTCCGGCAAGTCTATCGTCGAGTTCTTCGAGTTCCCCGATAAAGGTATTGGATAGATCCTCTTCTTCGCCCATATTATTACCATTTACGCGGGGCACTATTAAATTTATTAAAGCAGTGGCGTTTTTTTTCTTTGAAATAGTATTCCCGTTTCGACCGAACAGGTGGCTGCCCGGAAAATTATATATCTTTATACAATAGATTATGTTCTATGCCTTCAGCAGCAGAGAAGGGATCAGGAACACATTCGCCGACACTGGACAGTATAAGGATGGTCGAGGCATTCATCAGGGAAAACAGCGGCGAATATAAGAAAACGTCGCTCTGGAAAAATCTCCCTAAGCAGATGATGTACCAGACCTTCATGCAGATAATCGAATATCTCCTTGAATCCAACAAGATTGCTGCGGACAAGGCCGGCCATATCTGCTGGATATATAACCCGAAGGTCGTGGATTATTATAACGGCCGCGAGGATCTCAGAATAAGATGAAAACCCGGATTTTTTTTAATGACGAGAGTGTTTCTGAAAAGTATATGGCTCTTCGTTAATTTGCGTGGGTATAAAAGCAAGCCTCACCACTTTTGACAACACCTCGCCGCGAACCGCGATAAATTCATGGTGCGTACGGAACGGAATATGTCAAAAAACAGCTTAGGGGACCCTCGTCGGTCCCCCAAGCGTGCCGTGAGAGGGATATCTTAAGGCAAGGCCCCTGGGTAGGGGCCGTCCGGCGGACCTGGCCGCCGGTGCCGGGGTCGCCCGAGTAAGGTATAGTAAGTTATGTAAGCAATACGGGAGTGCCATGTATTTTAAAAAAAAGACGGTCCTGATTTTATTGCAGGGAAATTCCCTTCAGGTCGTCCCCGCATCTCTCCATAATAATGAATGGCTCCAGCCTATTTCTCGCACCAGTGGTGCGAGTTTTTCAGAGCCACGGTAAGTCTCATAAAAGTTTTTCATTCTCCAGAGATTCGACGCAGAGAAACCGGAAATGCCCGGAAAATCCTTTTGAAGTTCACCTCGGTAAGCAAAGTGCCGTAGTCCCCGGGCAGTATTGCGGGTTTTTCTGTCATATCTCAAGTTCCTCGAAATTTCAATTGATCCTGTCATAAAAGACCGGACTTTTCGCATTTATTGTTTAATGTTTATTTTACATTCAAACTTAAATTCAGTTATCGGTCATCATAGTTTGCATGAAAATAATGTTGTGATTTACATGAAACAGTCCGTGAAACAGTCCGTGAAACCTTTGTTTCATAAACGTTTTTTTAACCCTGCCGGATTATATGATAAAAACGTGACTTGATATTGGAGATATTGGAATATGGCAGGGTTCGAATATAAAAAATCGTCAAAATATACCGATTACGATACGATATATGCACAGTGCAGCGGCCCGGGCGGACTTCAGCTTGCCGATTTCATGGCGGAAAAAATGGGGATTGCGCCTGGTAAGAAGCTGCTCGATGTCGGCTGTAACCGTGGGTGGCAGACCTGTTTTCTTGCGAAAGAGTACGGGGTCTTTGCGGTGGGAATCGATCCGTGGGACGACCGGGAGGAGGGAGACCCGATGGTGGAGCATCTCCGCAGGAATTCCATTCTCTGGGGCGTGGAGGATTCGGTTCTTGGGATAAAGGCGGGCGTGCCGGGTACGGGTTTTGCCTCGGAATCGTTCGATTATGTCTATTCGACGACTGCGCTTGAGATGATCAGGGTTTCGCAGGGAATCGATGGATACATGGAGGCGTTGAAGGAGATCTGCCGGGTGCTGAAACCCGGAGGTATATTCGGCGTCGGCGAACCGATGCATCTCGGCGTTCCTGTTCCCCGAGACCTCGAACCTTTTGTCTCGCAGGACGAGTACTCGTGGAAGGAGTGTTTCCGGAGCCTCGACGAGACGACGGAACTGATAGAGAAGGCCGGGTTCGGGATCGCAGAATCTGCCTATGCCCCGGATGCGTGGGACTGGTGGACTGCGTTCGCCTGTCACGATCCCTTCTGCAAAGAGGACCCGGACGGCGACCCGAAGAGGCTTGAGGTCGACGGGGGGAGATGGACGAGTTTCGGGTATGTTGTCGGGAGAAAGTGTGATTAATCCAATAATTCCGGATCACAAATCCTTATGAATTTTAATTGCCTCTCTCCCGCAGGAGCCTCCCGAAACATCTCTCGCAAATACTCATCTTCAGCTCATCCGAAGAAAAAGCCGCCTTCCCCTCCCCGCAGAGATCGCACTTCCCGAGCTCCTTAGTCGTTCTCTCGAAATCGCGATGATCGAGAACGCCTGGAAGGGGAAGAGTAAAACCCCTTACATCGCCTGGCGACACATTACCCGGTACATTTGCAACTTTGCACACATTTACAACCGGTTGCGAAAAGTTTTTGCAAACTAAAGAATTATTTTCTGCTGCTGTTTTTTTATTTCCCGGCAGATCAGGGTATTCTTCTTCTATGTTTGCAAAATTACCACGCGTACACACACACTCCTGAACAGGTACATGCGTATTATTCATCTCCTGTGCCCCGGGATTTTTGTGCAAACTACTGTTTACGGATAAAAGATCTCCGTCATCCATACAATATTCAGTAAAAGAACCGTCCTCTGTCTCTGTCTTAGTTTGCAAATTTGTTTTGCAAACCGTGTGCAAAGATTGTGCAAAGTTGCAAACTGAAGATGACTCCGAAGGACCATCGTTCCCCGGACCACCGTCATCATCACCGGGATCGTTGTCGTTCTCCTCCTCATCGAGCCAGACAATGCTTCTATTATTCCATCCCTGGTATATCTCGTAATCGAATGAGAACTGGTTCTCACGCCGCCGGACCATATAGCCGTCGACCTCCTGCGAAACCGTTGCGTCGATGAAACCGATTGCAGGGCATTTTTCCAGGAGACCCGAATACGAATAGTCACCTTTCGAATAACCCTGAAAGATCCTCCTTGCCTGGTGATACGAGATCCCCATGACATCCTGGAGCATCTTGATCGTGACAAGGTCCCAGCCCATTTTACAAATTACCTCGAGGGCGGCCGTCTCGTTTTTGGTAAGTTTCGTCTCCTGGCTTCCCGAATCCCCGTTGATGGCCGAATAGATCCTCGCAGCCGCTTTGAAGTCGTCAACCGTCGCCCGGATTGCGGTGAGATCTTCTATAGGATTGTCATCCTCGTCTACCGGCGTGAACCTCTCCCTCTGTTCTTTGAAAAGAAGGGCGTGACATTTGACGAGGTCGAAAAATATCGCCGGGTTCCTCCTGTTTGCGGCTGATGAGAACTGGACCCTCTCGGCGAACGGAATGGAGACATACGTCGTATCCTCCTTCAAAATCGCCCAGATGCAGCGGCATATGCCGACTTCGGCGGGCTCCCTGAGGATTATCTTTTCCCGTGCCTCGGTTTTCTTCGTGTCGTCGAGTACCTTGTTGTCCTGTCCGGAGGTATCGTCGATCCAGACGGTGAGCATCCTGTTCAGGACCTGGTCGTCGCCGATGGACTCGACCTTCGCGACCCACCAGACGCACCTCTCCGGGATGTTGTATATCCTGAGCTGCCTGTCGGTTGTGAGCGTCTGGTACTCGATCTTTTCACGGAAGCTGGTGGTCGCGGACTTGATGATCTCGCAGACATCTTCCGAGAGGTGGGAGTCGTCGAAGAGGAAGACGGTCTCCGGTTTCAGGTCCCGGTTGTAGTAGAGCGCCTTGTCGCTGACCTTTCCGCTGAGCCTGTTGTCTTTTGGAACAAGTTCGAGCATGGCCCTGCATGCATCGGATTTTCCTTTTCCCGATTCCCCGGATACGAATACATGGAGACCTTTCGTGTTCATGACCGACTGGGAGGCGATGGACATTACAAGGCATTCGGCCAGCGTCTGGTCGCCGACGTGGAATTTCGAGAAGGTTTCGAGCATGAATTTAACGGGGTCTCCGTTTTTCAGGATTTCGGCGGCCTTCTCAAGGGTCTTTTCGGGGAACGAGGATCTCTTGCGCCGGGTGTTTTCTTCGTCTTCGTTTTTGTCGGGTTTTTCGGTTTGTCTTCCGGCTCGTCTCTCCTTTTTGCCTTCTTTGATCTCGTACATCGCCCGGAGTTCGCTCCATCTCTGTTTCCCGCCGCCGCAGGAGTTGTGGTGGCACCCGGCGTAGATGGCACCGTTTGAAAACTGTATGGCGAAGGCTCCGTCTTTGTGGGCGGATGAGAAGGGGCATTCTTCAAGGACGTAGAGGGTTCCGCCCTGCCAGGGTCTTTGGCTTGCGACGGTGATGCCGTGATCGGAGAGCCAGAGGGAGAGGTCGATCTTTTTATCGCCGCTCTTCGCCTGCGGTTTCTCTTCGTCTCTCGGGAGGAGGCCGGCGAGTCTTTGGAGCGTATCGGCCCCGGCGGTCTCCATATCTTCCGGGGCGTCGAGGATCTTTGCCCTGCGGTGCGGGCGATCGAGTGTGTCGTCGCCCTTCCGGGATATTGTTCCGTAGAGTTTCCAGATCCGGGCGGCGTTGTGGTTGGCCGTATCGACGGTGACTGTGTTATCGGAGAAGAGTGCGTCGAGTGTGGTGAGACAGTTTTTGATCA
>NZ_KN360940.1:0-2601 GCF_000784355.1 Methanolacinia paynteri
GAACACAAGTGCGAATATGAACAGCACGAGCGTGTACGGGCTGATGTAGTAGACAATATCCCCGAACGGGATGTAGGCGAGGGCGTCTCCTTCGATCTGTGGCGACGGGAGATTATACATCCGAATCGCCTCCGTTCATGGTTCCTATTACAGACATCTTGGCCGCGACCTTTGCGAAGATTCCCGCACCTGCGATGATCACGCCGAAGAACCAGTACTGGGGCAGGGCCATGAATACGATGAAGGCCACGACCCAGCAGGCCCAGGCGTACCCGCTGACGGTCTCGATGATCTCCCTCTTCTCGCTGCTTCCCCTGCACATGAAGTAGAAGAGAAGCCCGAGTCCTGCGACCGCACCGCCGGTGAACCCGGAGAGTATGATGCCGTAGATCACGAAGATTACCGCGAGGATGCCGGGTGCGGAGTCCATGACCTCGATATGGAGCACGTTCTCCGGGTCTTTCCTGAGGTTCTCCTTCTCGATGTATAGTTCTGAGAGTGCGAGTAGCTCGGCGATCCCGACTACCAGGCCGGGAAGGATCAGTGCCTCGGCGAGATCGGTTGCGACGAGTGCGATGATTACGAGGCTCATGATCTCGACGAGGTCGGTGAGTATCAGCCTGTGCAGGTCCTCTTTCTCCCTGACCATCGCCCAAAACGCGATTATCACGCATACGAGCGTGATTATCAGCGCAGCTTCGTATTCGGAGGAGAGGTTGTAGACGAACATTATTCCTCCCTCCTCCTGTTGAACAGGAACATGGCTATCGTGAAGGCGACGAAGAGAATGCTGGTCTCGAATATCGTATCGAGGCCCCTCGTATTGTAGAGGATCTCGTCGATGATCCCGCCGGGGTGAGACACGATGGTGGTTCCCATGAACATGTTGAGCTGCGATATGAGGAGCGATACCGGGGTGAGATATCCGGTTACGAACCCGAGATACGGTTCGTTCTCAGGATACTGGGATACGACGTCGGCCTTCTCGAACGGTGCTCCCCCCCTGTCGTAGGGGTTCAGCGGACTCGTGTTGTCGATGGTCTTCGGGTAGAGCTGGTTTTCGTCGTATGTCAGCGGCGACTGGAGCAGCAGCCCGACGACGATTACCGCGATCACGACTGCGGCATATACACCGACAAGGTTGTTGTGGTTCTGGAGAGTCCGCGAGATCCGCCTGATTATGCCGGTCATGCGGCCTCCCTCCTTTCTATGACCCGGACAAGGACGAAGGTTGTTATCGCTGTTACCGCGATGAACGTCAGGAGTGCGATCGTCTCGTCGTATACGAGCATTACGAGCAGGAGCCCGAACGAGGCGACCTCGATATTGATTATCCGGTTGACGTATGTCTTCGGGTTCGGGAATGCGGTCGATAGTCCGCCGATGAAAAGAATTCCCAGTCCGAGCACGATCAGGGGGTCTATGATTCATCCCCCCTTACGATGCGGAGCAGGATTATGGTCGAGATCGGGATTATCAGCGATACGAGTATGACGACGTCGAGGTATCCCTTCTCGGCGAGGAACGGCATTATCCCGGCCCCGATTATGCCGATCGCGATCAGCTTGTCGAAGGGGTTCTTCCATATGGCCGCGACAGCCGCACCGCCGATCGCCATCAGCCCGAATATGAGCTGGAGATACCAGATCATTTCCCGTCCCTCCTTACCGCGTATGCACTTGCGATCGCGTTCGATTCGAGCGTGGAGCCGACGAAGTACGCGACTGCGGCGATCAACGCAAGCGGATCGGAGATCAGCAGGGGGATTGTCGCGGCGATTGCGAAGTTCATGACGTTGAGATAGGTGAACTTTCGCAGCGTCTCCTTCTCGGCTATTATCCTGATTACTGCATAGACTGCGATCACTGCTGTTACCGCGGCGGCGATCATGAGCGAATCCTCCACAGTGCCCCGAGCAGGCGGCTTGCATACTTCTGCGATATGCCCTGTATCACGAGGATGGCGATGACCATTCCGGCGATGAACTGTTCGGGCGAGAACCCGGCGTATTCGGAGAGTGCATAGATCACGAACGTTGCGACGATCGCACCGGTGGTTCCGGCGTAGCCTTTGTCATAGCAGATCTTGTTCCCGATGAATACCAGGACTGCCGCGACGAGTCCGCCGGCGATCCCGAAGGTGTACACTCCGCACGCGGCAAGGAGCGTTCCTGCGGATGCATCGGGGGAACAGACGATGTTTCCCATCATGAATCCGCCGTTAAGGTCGCCTCCGGCCGATTCGATTGACTTCCCGATTGCGTCGGCCCCGCGGACTCCTCCCTTCTCCGGGAGCCTGAACAGCAGGTCTATGGATACATAAATAACAAAGCAAACGACCGCTGCGGCGAAAATATGGAAAATTTCAGTGTATGGTATTTCACCAGCCATGTCCAAACCCATTTAGGTATTAAGTTTTTAATCCGAGAGTAGGGATAAAGGTTTTGATTTCAACATTATTTCTGTGATTCGGGCCCTTTTTATCTTTTATTTGATGCCGGCGGGGGCGGAAGGAGTAAAGGACGTTTAATTACTATGGATTTTTGGGGAATGAAAGACGGAGGGGCGGTTTTTTGTGGAGTTCCGGCTGGCCCGGAGTTGT
>NZ_KN360940.1:2715-22881 GCF_000784355.1 Methanolacinia paynteri
CCGAGCTGGTAGTTCGCAATTCTGGTCAGGTTGCTCCCGTCGGGGTCGATGATTCCCACATACGAGCTGTTCAGGTATGCAAGCCGGGTTCCGTCCGGGTTCCAGGAAATATCTCCGGCTTCGCCGTCCGGAAGGATCTCCTGCTCTCCTGTTCCGTCCGGCCTGATCGTCCAGATGTCTCCTTCCCTGACGAACGCAATCAAATCCCCGTCCGGGCTCCATGCAGGATAATAATCCCCGGTACCGGGGTAGCCGCTCCTTGGAATATAATATTCTGTTATCATCCGGGTCTCGCCCGTATCTGCGTTTGCTATCGCGAGGCCGGATTCTTCAGTTGTATAAAGAGGGAAGACGAACTCATTTCCGTCCGGGCTCCAGGATGTTTCCGCGATAATGGTCCAGCCGACAAAATACGAGAGTGCTATCTCGCGGGGATTACTTCCGTCTTCGTTCATGATGTATAACCTGCAATATTTGCCGCCATCCCCGGGAACTTTAACCCCGTCGGCCTTATGCGTAGAGCTGCTATACTCGCTCATGTTGATCCCGGAGGCCACGATCTTTGTTCCGTCGGGACTCCAGGAAGAGAAGTACATGTGCGTCAGCGGTCCGGGAAGCTTTACGGGCTGCGAACTGGTATCCGGGAGGACATATACGGAGGTGCTTCCGTTTTCATAGCCGGTAAATGCGATCTTTCCTGAGACAGGATCGTACCCGAAGTTCTCGACGTCTTTTATATTCGTCAACCGGGTGAGGTTGTTCCCCGCACTGTCAATCATCCAGAGATCAGTCTCCCGGCCATTTCTTCTGCTGCCACTACCGGAATTCTCTTCCCGGGGGCTGCTATTTATAAAGACTATATCATTTCCGTCGTTTACAAAGGCAGGCAGCTTAAAAAGATCCACAGTCCCACAGAAACTGATGGCGTCCGTCTTCAGCTGCTCCTTCTCTTCGTCGGTCAGGTCGGGCGGAGAATAGCCGCTTATAAAAAGCAAAAGCCTGGGAAACGTGAACATTATAATAATGACTCCGACAGCGATTCCCAGGAATAAAATTATTCTCCCGTACTTATCAGATTCCGGTGAATTTCCCCCCGATTTCATAACAGATCACAGGAGGTTTGGCAGGGATCTAATTAAAGCAGTTTATTTTGTTTTCGCAAAACGAGACAGAGCTCACATCGTGCATACTTTGAGCGAGAGGATCGACAAAAGAATTCTTGTACATTTCGAAACCCTAAGGCAAATTGCGGCCAACAATTTCATAAAAAAATATTCTACTAATATTCGTTTGTAATTGACACCCAGAATATTTTTTGACAAATTATTTCCAAAAAAGAGATTCTTTATCTAATCCCAGTGACTATTTTATTCTGCATTTTTTGGCGAGGGTTGCCGAGCTTGGTCAAAGGCGCTGGATTTAGGGTCCAGTCTGTTAGCAGTTCGAGGGTTCGAATCCCTTCCCTCGCATTTTTTTGATTTAAACTAGTGATACATTCTAAATTATAAAATTAAGAAAATTATATCCTTTACTAAAATAAAAATGAAATTATGGCTTCAAATAATACAATATATTATGATTCAATTGGAGAGTGGCTGATAAATGAAAAAGAATGCCAGGAAAATGAATTTTGCAAAGGGTATGCCAGTGATCTCAAATTAAATAATGGTAAAAATATTGATGTACTTGGATTGAAGTACAAGTTAAACGAAGATAATATTTCCTTTAATTTTTTTGATTTTTATGGATATGTAGTTGATATAAATTCGTCTCATAATGAAGCACTTCAGAAATTGGAATTAATAAAAAATGAATACGTGACAAGTGCGGAATGGAAAAGAGGATTTCGGGAAATATTTTTTTATGTCGCATTTCCAGGATTTAAAGCTCATAATGAATTACAAATGGGAGCAGAAAAAAATGGTATAGGTCTCCTTAGATTAGAAAAAAGCAAAAATAATGAAATAAAAGTAATTGAAGAATTAAAACCAAATCCTGTTGATTTTCAAAATACAAGAATGTCAAATCGAGTTCAAAAATCCATAGGAACTTTTGAAAAAGCGATATATTCAAAAAATTATTTCAAGGAAATTCTAAAAGGTCATGAAAATATATTTAACTCGTTTCTACGCCCAAAGTTAGATAATTATAAAAGAAATTTAAAATTAGATGACGCATTGCAATATTGTGCTTCTGACGAAGGACAAAAGCTATTAAATTACGTGTATACCCGAACTAAGAATAAATATCCTGAAATAAAAGACCGTGTCATTTGCCCAAAAAGCGATGAAAATCGGATAATATTTGAATTATCAAATGATCATGATGAAATATTTAAAATAAGAGTCACCCAGGATTATTTTTATATAGATATTAAAAGCGGAAAAAGCTTCAGGATATACTCAGACAATAACATTCTGGAGTTTTCAGAGGAGCATTGTAATAATCCCATTCAATATGAAAAGGGCCTAAATACTCTTCTTGAGACGGAATTAGATCCAATTCTAAACAATTCATATCCAAAAAATAAATATTGTTATTGTAGATCAGATGAGGCAAAGAAAGCTCTAGTCTATACATACAAGCAGATAATTGATAAATTTCCAGATATTATTCCAATAAAGAATAGTCCAAAAACTGGAGGAGAAATAATAATTTTCCAATCTCCTTACACAGGAAAGGAATTATTAAAACTTGATATAAAAAGGGATTATTTCTACATAAGAACAATTTCCAAGATAGATTACAGGATTTATTCGTATTATAATATAATCGAATTTTCTCAAGAAACGTCCGGAAAAAAATCTGAATTTAGCTTAGATGACATATTAAACACTACAATACAGATAAGGATCACAGAGAAATATAAATAACATTCGTAAACTGCAAAAAATGACTCAAATAAATATAAAAATCGCTACACAATTTAATTTTTCACTCAAACCAATGACCCTTGCACCGGCAGACATAACACTACTAATCGCGATTAGTACTAATCATGATTAGTCCTTTCATCGACAGGGAAGAAGAACGGGCCGTCCTGGAAGAAGAGTGGCAATCGAACGGCGGAAGGCTCATCGTCCTCTATGGAAGGCGAAGACTCGGAAAAACAAGACTTCTATCTGAATTTTCAAAAGAAAAGGAGGGAGTCATGTTTTTCGCCGAGGTGGCTCCCCCACTCAGGCAGATCAAAGAACTCCAGGAAGAATGTGCACGCTACTTAAACGACAACCTCCTCGCAGACCTCACGATTGAATCATGGTCGCAGCTTCTCTCCTATCTGGCGAAAAATCCGCCAAAAAAACGATCATACCTGATAATCGATGAATTCCCGTACCTGGTAAAGAGCGATAAAAGCATCCTTCACGCACTCCAGAAGGCATGGGATAAAGGACTGGCGGAATCGAAATGGTGCATCATCCTCTCCGGCTCGGCACTCGACCTGATGGGTGATCTCGCACTCTCTTATGCATCACCAATCTACGGGAGAAGAACACGTGACATCCTGCTTACAAACCTCCCTTTCAGGTATTCAAAAGAATTTCTCAAACAAACCTTCGAGGATTCCTTAAAGACTTATTTCACCGTCGGAGGAGTCCCGGAATATCTCCAGAAGGCTGCCGAATACGACACATTCGACGAATTCGCAAAAAAAGAACTCTTCGGAACATACGGTTACTTCTACAGGGAGCCGTACTTTCTCCTCTCGCAGGAATTCCGGGAGCTGAAGATCTACCAGGGAATATTACGGTCTATAGCAAAGGAGAAGACAAAACCGTCCGAAATCGCCTCGCACTGCGGTATTGAAACGCGAAAAATATACCCTTATCTTGACGGAATGATCAGGCTGGGATTCGTCGAAAAGGAATCACCAATCGCAGGAAGCTCCAGGTATTCGATGTACAAAATAAAAGACAGGATGATAGCTTTCTGGTATCGCTACGTCTATCCTGAAAAAGGGAAGATTGAAACCGGTACGTTCAGTTATGAAGACTGCAACCTTTCACAGTACTTCGAAGCACAATTTGAAACACTAATCCGGAAAGAAATCGCCCCGTCCATCTTCCCGGGAGCTGATACCGGACGCTGGTGGCACAAGGAAGAAGAGATCGACCTGATCATTATAGACGCTAAAGCAAAGACAGTTGTCTTTGGAGAATGCAAATACGGCGACAAATCAGTGTCCGATGCAGAAAATATCCTGGGCGGGATGAAACCAAAATCCGAACTCGTAAATATTGATGAAAACTACACCAGGAAATATGCCCTCTTTGCCGGAAGGGTTGGTGATAAAGAGAAGCTGAAAGAAGAAGGTTACCTGGTCTATGACCTTGAAGACCTGCAAAGAATACTTGTGAAATAAAAAAATCAAGATTCTATTTTCTCTTCTTTTCCCGGTTCCACAGTCACGGTCAAAGAAAATCCAAACGATTCAAAATCCCTGAGATCCATATTCGGAGAAATCTTACCGGAAGAGATCGAAGGAATGATGAACCTGAAAAATTCACTGGTAAACTGCTCGTAGCTGAACCCTTCCGCCTCTATGACCAGCTTCCACTTGTTTTCCATCGACAGGATACCCATGAAAGAGGTCATAAGGTACATCGAAGCCAGGAAAGGATCGAGGTCCGCCCGGATTGTCCCGTCATCGATGCCCTCGCGGATCGCATCCCGGAGGATCAGCCGGCAAGTACCATATCCTTTCCCAATCTCTGCGGTACACGGATTTTCCCCGGAAAAACGTTCGGAACCGTAATAATGAATCATCCGCAGGTAATCGGGATATTCCTGTGAATACAGGTAATAAGCCCGGCCCATCAGGAGAACCCTGACAATCCCCGGCACATCCTTCTCCATGCATTCCCTGTATTTCTCCTCAAGGATACGGACGCCGCGGAGAACAACAGCAGCGAAAAGCGCCTCCTTATTTTTAAAATACAGATAAATCGTGGCCTTGTTCAGTTCGACCTCGCGGGCGATATCTTCCATCGATACATCTTCATAGCTCCGGGAAAAAAAGAGACGCTCTGCCGCTTCGATGATCTCGTTCTTTCGCTGTTCCTTTTCCCGTTGTCTTCTGTCGGCGACTCCCATAATTATACAACCCAACCCAAAATTGTCAGATAAAACATTCGGGCTCCTTTCGCTCGCTGTAAAGCGTATGGAGACGAAGCTGTGCATCCTTTACCAGACCGGGTTTCATCGTTCTCGCACCCTTCGGACAATTCCTGATGCAGGCGCAGCACGTGATACATTTCTCAATATCTGTCGATTTGCAGTTCTCCGGGTCGATTGCACCCACCGGGCATTCCTCCGCACAAATCCCGCACTGGTCGCACTCGTCGCTCACCGCAATAAAATCGACAATCCACAGTTTGGAATCCCCACGGTAAGGATGGCAGCCGGGAATATTTATATCAGTGATCTGGTCGACCGACCGGACGGTGTCGAGTTTTTCCTGTACCCTCTGCCCGAATAATTCTGCTTTGCGCAGATCATCTTCATCCGGGCGTCCCTGTGCCGTCGGTGTCCCGGGGTCCGAGAACGAATGTTCACCGATAAATGCTGCACCGGCGATCGTTCTGCACCCGCATCCAGCCACGATCTCTTTCAGTTCGAGGAGTGCGTCTTCATATACGCGGTTACCGTAGACGACGACACAGACCGCCGGGGTATTTTGAGCCTGAATTTCATTCAGCCATCCGGTTAATAGTGCAGGCACCCTTCCCATATAAACCGGAACCCCGATTACGAGCAGTTCATTCTCCCGGATTTGTAAAGGCTGTTCTCTTGCACCCGGCCGGGTGATATCCAGCAATTCCACATTGCCGGGTTTCATACCTCGTGCAATTCCTTCGACAACCGCCTTCGTTGTTCCTGTAGGCGAAAAACAAACTAATTTCACGGATTCTATTTCCATTTTATTCACTCCTTTGCGACTGCCGGAGGCAGTCTCTTAAATTATTATAACCTTAAGTTAAAATATAACTATTGGTTATCTAATAACCATTGGTTATAATACAAAGATATGATTATTAAATCTTCCAGCTGAACCCATTTACGCCACGGAAATTACCGTTGTCATGTCCGAAATATATGAGAGCATCCTGTAGCGTGAGAATCTCACGGACTTCTGCGGTAAGTTTTCGCAGGAATCACAAAGTGATTTTCATGCAAATAAAAATAGTAAAAAATTAGAGAAGGCCTATTTGATCTTTTTCTCAAGCTTCTTGAGCTTCTTCTTGGCGGCTTCGCTGCCTTCTGCCGCCTGTTTTGAGAGTTCTTCTGCCTTTGCCTTCTTTGCTTTATTCAGCTGTTCCATTTGTTTTTTAGATCTTGGCATACAATTACCTCATAACGCCTGAATTGTTCCATTTATCTTTTTTCCTTTTTATGAATATCCCTGCATCGCACGACACGGACTTTCATTCTCCGGTTATATGGAATGAAATTCCCGGGAACGCACGAAGTCCTGATCCGCCGGGCATATCTCCAGTCTCCCGTCGCATTGTATTAATGTCCGGTATTCCGGGAATTTGATGGTGACCCCGCCGAACACATTTATTTGATCTGTGAATTCACAGCTAGTATTTGATTTTACATGCAAATCACTTTGTGATTTACATGAAACAGTACATGAAACTTTGTTTCATGAACGTTTTTTATTATGTTTTCCGGATAAACATATTCCAATGAAGTATGCTCTAAAAGTGTATTCAGGTCCAAAACAACGAATTCAGGGCAGGGATCATATTTGATCGAAAGAAAGGCTATAAAAGATATTCTTCTCTGAAAAAATATTTTTGAAATCCGGAAATTCCTGAGAGATCAAATCCTTCGTTAAGATATGTCACGGGAGGATCAACAGGCATCCCTGCCGCTCTTTTAATCTTTCAAAAGGAGTCCTTTTGCAATATCAAACGTCCGCACAGTGGACCTGACGACATCCTCCGCTGCCTCCTCCCCGTAAGTCGAACTGTAGTCAGCAGCTTCACGAACTCTCATCGCATGAGAAAAAGCCTCAACAACCTCCCTGTCGATAATACCTTCATCCAGAAGCAGGGCCTCGGCAGCGTAAAGCAGACATGAATGGCTCTTTTCCCGGTAGCCCTCCGAAAAAACGAGAGCCCTTATCGAATGGAACTGCGAATAATAGCCCTGAATAATTGCCCATTTGAAATCATTTCTTCCATTAGAATCCTTCGCGGACTTCAGGTCCCTTTCCGCTTCCATAATCTCTTTGGAAACAAGAGCCGGGTCTCGCCCGATCCTCACGATCTTCCCGGTCTCAAGACACCTTTCAAACCTCGGTCTCATCCTCATTTCTCCTGAAAAGTTCCTTTCCCTGCATCACTCTCTCATAGAAAGGCCGGTCTTTCTCTCTCAATGCTCTGAATTCACCGGGCGAAAGGACGATTGCAGACAATTTTCTCCCTCCGATATATTCATTGAGATTAACGACGGATTCGACCGTTTCCTTATCATCGGTATCGATTAAAATATCTATGTCGCTTTCGGATGTATCGTCCCCCCTTGCACAGCTCCCGAACAGGACAACTCTCAGGGCTGCCTTTTCAAGCTCTTTTAAAAATCCGGCACACTCCAGGAGAGTAATAAACACCTTCATCTCCCGCAAAACAGGACTTTCCATATTCGCCCTGTAAGTGACAATCCTGCCTCTTTCTTTCCTGATAAGGAGACCAGCTTTTTCGAGCTCCTTTAAAGTCTCGCTTACAGGACCGAGAGAGAGATTTAGTTCTTTTGCAATCTCCCTTACGTAAAATGAATCGTTGTATCTTCTTCCAAGAAAGCGGACAATGATAGCCGACTTTTCCGAACATATGTTCGCCATAGAGAACATTTGTTCGTATATACGAACAATAAATATATTAAATTATTTACTAACTCTAACCGATCCTCAAAATGCGTAACATAATAATTGGCTCTTTGCTGTTCAATGTGGGTAAATAATTTAGGGATAGCAACCAATTATCCGGAAATACTTTGCATTTTCTTATCTTCAAATTTGTTCATTATATCCATGGCATTGCCGTATTGCCTACATACCTTACTATACCTTACTCAGGCGACCCCGGCACCGGCGGCCAGGTCTGCCGGACAGCTCCTACCCGGGGGCCTTGCCTTAAGATATCCCTCTCACGGTTCGCTCAGGGAACCGGCAAGGGTCCCCCAGGCTGTTTTTTGACATATTCCGTTCCTTATACACAAGGAATTTACCGCATCTCGACGTTATGGTTTGTCAAAAGTAGTGAGACTTGCTTTTATACCCACACAGATTAACGAAGAACCTAATAATTAGCAATATAAAAGAACCCGGCATAATCGGATCATATGCAAGAGGAGAGCAGACCGAAGACAGCGATCTCGATATAATGGTCGATTTTAACAAGCCAACCGGATGGGAAGTCGTCGATCTCAGGGACGACCTTGAAAAGCTCCTCGGACTGAATGTGGATCTTATCCTTAAAGCAGGGATAAAGCAAAGAAAAAAAGTTTTCGACGGAATAAAAGAGGACGCCGTGTATATCAAATAATCTACTTATAGCTGCACCCACACGAGGAAACGCATACCGAAGCGTAATCGATCTTTGTTATCTCCTCGACCCTCAGATTCACTTCGATAAGCAGCAGGAGAAACTCGGGGGGACTCATCTCTTCCTTTGCATCCTTCAAAACGTCGGCGAGCTTCTCCGCCTCTGCAAGAACTTCGCTATCTCCGGCAGGCATGTTACCGGCACCCCCCTAATCTCTGTGCAAACGGCTGGCCGATCTTTTCGCTGATCATTTCGTTCGAACTCCTGAAAAGAGCCGCGAGTGCCTTCTGCGAATTTTCAAGATTTGAAAGTGTCTCGTTGCTCTTCATCTGTGCCTCAAGTTCATTCAGTTCGCCGAGAACCTTCCGGTCGAATCCTTTCCTCTGGAGCTCCAGCTGCTTCAGCCGGTATTCCCGCAGGAGATCCTGTGCCATTTGGTCTTTATTCAGTTCCTCGTCGCACCGGATCAGGTTCAGGTATTCTTCGCTCTCGACAATAGCTTTGCCGAATGCGTTTATCCTCTCCATAAGCTCGTCGCTGATCTTCGATTCTTCTGCCATGTAATTTCCCCTGCTGATAATTTTTGGTAAATACGTTCATGAAACGAAGGTTTCATGTACCGTTTGATGCAAATCACCACGTGATTTTCATAGAATGTATTCTTAAAAAAAGGTTTTCAAAAAAGATTTTAGAAAGATCCTGGTGGGATCTATGAGGTTCAATATTGTTCTAACTGCAATTGTAATCGCTGTAGGGTGCACAGATCGACCCGTAATCCATCTTTGTAATCTCTTCAATCTTCATGTTCATCTCGATAAGCACGAGGAGATATTCGTTAAGGCTCATCCCGTCCTTTGCAGCCGCCAGGGCATCTGCAAGCCTTTGGGCCTCTGCAAGGACTTCGTTTCCTTCGGCGGACATCAATAACATCCCCCGCGTTTCTGTGCGAACGGCTGATCAATCTTGCTGCTGATAAGATTGTTCGAACTTTTGAAGAGGCCGACGAGCTCTTTCTGTGAATTTTCGAGGCTTGCCAGGGTCTCGTTGCTTTTCATCTGTGCTTCAAGGTCGTTCAGCTCACCAAGAATCGTGCGATCGAATCCCGTCAACTGCAATGCCTGCTGCTTCAGCCTGTACTGCCGGAAAAGATCCTGTGCATTCTGGTCCTTATCCAGTCTCTCGTTGCATTGTATCAAAGCCCGGTATTCACTGCTCTCGAGAATGGCATTCCCGAATGCATTTATCCTCTCCAGGAGTTCAGGACTGATCTTCGATTCTTCCTTCATGCATAGTAAATTGTTAATATGTTTTAATAAATTTTTTTCTTAAAAAAATGTTTTTTAATTAACATGCGAAGGCGCATATCGATTCAATACATCTAATTGTAACAGGGTCTCAGGAAAAGTTTACGGAATCTCTCCTGAAAAGTTATTTCCCTGCATCAATCTCCCATAGAAAAGCAGAATTTCTCTCTCATCACCCTAAACTCACCTGGCGACAGGATGATTGCAGACCATTTTCACCCTTCGATATATTCATTGAGATTAAAAAAGGATTCAACCGGGTCAAACTTCCAGTTTAACTTCGCCTGCCGCAACGGGTTTGCAACAGATCCTGCCTTTATGAGCATCTTCCATGATCTTATCGATTTTTCTGGAGATCTCCGGAGTGAAAAAAACCTCTCCGCACTGATCACAGATGTATGCCGGGATATCCCTGATGATTATGACCTCTTCACCGACCCGCACCATGAATTCGGTCTTTCCTTCTTTAAGATTTCCTTTACAATAACTACATCTTTCAGGGATCATTCGCTCTTCCTCCTAATTTTATATTCAATCCAATGATATTCATCCGGCACATATACTGTAATAATTCTGAGATGATCCTCGCAGAATCCTACTACTAAATGATAGGGCTGATTATTAATATATCCAAGTATCAGTACAGAAGGGCAGGGCTGATCATCAGAATATTCTTCTATGATCTCTCCGTTTTTTAATAAAACAACCAGATCATCTGTAGATACATTTCTTTCAAACATCCTGACTCTGGCATGCATTGAAATTATAAATGAATCGTCTGACAGTAATTTTTCAATCCTGACTGAATACTTCGACATAGAGATCGATAATTATCTTATTACCAACATGATATTTGCATTAACCGGTCCGTTAAAAAATTGGCCTTTGGTTTTCGTCATGGGAAAAGATAATGAAGAAAAATAACAACGCACAAAATCGTACTAATCCTGATTAGTACTAATCACGATTAGATCCACTATACTAAAATCCAAAAAAAATTATTCTCCCTTCTCGGTAAACATCGGGATAATCATATTAATCGAAGTTCTCTCGCCGATCACGATCGCAGTATCGCCTTCATATAAAACCGTGTTCTTGTCGGGATTAACTTCCGCATCGGCCGACAACCTCCTGACGGCAATAACCGTCACCCCGTAATCTGCACGGAGGTGGAGCTCGGAGAGTTTTTTCCCGCAGGCATCCGAATTTTTGCCTACGTGAATCTGCTCCACCGAGTTCCTCGTCTTCGGCATCCTCTCCTCCGCCTCCCTGATCTTCAGGCCGAATATCTCGAAGAACCCGGGCTTCGGTTCGGATTTCAGGTGCGACAATACCGGCTTTTCAAAATAAGTATCGTAAAGTTCGCAGCGGATCTGCCTTGCATACTGGTCGAGCTCCTGCTGGGGAACCTGCTCGTTTGCAAGAATCCTCCTGAAGATCTGGATCGCGGCCTCTCTTTCATCCACGATGACCTCGTCCGCACCGAGATGGTAGAGATCCGCGATCTCGGAGATGAATCTCGAACGCGTGATAATGCCGATTTTGGGGTTCTTCCTCCTTACCGCAGTAATTACAGCCTTTACAGCCTGCGTATCGGGAATTGTCAGGATAATTGCCTTAGCAGTACCGATCCCTGCGAATTCAAGAACCGATTCGTGCCTTGCATCGCCATAAACAACCTTCTCGCCCCTCTCCCTCTGGTCGCGGATCGTATCGGGATTCAGCTCCAGGATCACATAATCCATCCCGATCCTCCTGAATGCCTTTGCGACATACTGGCCCACGACACCGTATCCGACTATAATCACATGCCCCTTCGGCTCTTCACCCGCTATCTCAGGAGCGGTGCCTGCAGCCCCTCCGAATGAAAGAGGAGCGTTCCCGTTCGGAACCGGATTCCCCCTGGCAAAAGCCCGGGCCATCCTTGGTGCCGAGTCGACGAGGAACGGGGTGACGGCCATCGTAACGATCGAGATCGCGAGGAATATCTGGTAGAAATCATCGGTAATTATTCCGGCAGCAAGACCGGTCGATCCGATTATGAACGAAAATTCACCGATCTGCGAAATTCCGACCGCCGACATAAAAGCAGCACCCGAATCCGCACCCGTCGCTTTTATGCTCACGAAATTTATCAGGCTCTTTCCGACGATTACCGCCGCAGCAAGCAGGACAACCATCACGAGATGAAACCCGAGGAAAGACAGGCTCACCATCATACCGATCGAAACGAAGAAGAAGCTCGTCAGGATATCGCGAATGGGCATGATCTGGCCGACAACCTCATGGCTGTACTCAGATTCCGATATGGCAATCCCCGCGAGGAATGCACCGAGTGCAAGAGAAACCCCGTTCAGGGACATCAGCCAGGCGATCCCGAAACAGATTACGACTATCGTGATGATGAAAAGCTCGTTGCTCCTTACCGCCGCAACCCTGATCAATAAGCGGGGGACGAAAAATATTGCCGCAATAAGAACCAAAGCAAGAATTATCAATCCAAATATGAGGCTCAGGATCTCTGTCGGGATACTGCCGCCCGAAGTTCCGGCAAGGATAGGGATAATAAGCATCATCGGGATTACGCTGATATCCTGGAATATCAGGAGCCCGAGGGATGTCTTGCCGTGCGGCGTATTGATCTCGCCTTTCTGCTGGTAAAGATTCATTATAATGGCAGTCGACGACGGGGCTACGAGAAATGCCGTAAGGATCGAAACAGCCGTGGAATAACCGAGATAAGTCATTATCAGCCATACTACAACCGCCGTAATCAGGAGCTGAAGGCCGCCGCTGACAAGAATCTTCTTCCACATCGCCAGGAGATTTTTGAGCGACATTTCAAGCCCGATTGTAAACATCAGGAAGATTACGCCGAGCTCGGCAAGCAGCTCGACCTGCTCTTCGGTAACGAGCCCGAGGAGCGAGGGGCCCACGATAATTCCGGTTAAAAAATACCCGATGATCATCGGAAGCCTGAACCGCCTTCCGACAAAAATGACGGCAAGTGCACATGCCAGAATTATGAATACTGCTGTTATCAGTTCTGTTTCGGTTTCCATAGACAGGGAGGCTCCGGAAAATATTGATCGCGAATTCTATTTTGACGACTGCCTAAAAGAATGGTAATTTTAAGTATATACGATTTATCAGGAGCTTTGAACCGCAGAATTTCCGGGAGACGCCTAGGATCAAATAACACAACATCTTTCATCCGCAGGCAAAATTTTGGCTCTTCGCTAATATGTGTGAGTATAAAAACGTTTAGGAAACAAAGGTTTCATGGACTGTTTCATGTAAATCGCAACGTGATTTTCATGTAAAAGCAAGTTTCACTACTCATGACAACCCCTCGCCGCGAGCCGCACAGCAGGCTCGCGGATCGGCCCCGACCTCGGGGCCTCTCCATTGCGAGAGGCCACTCAGGGGATAGACGAGTATCCCCAGAGTGGCAAAACGCGGTAAATTTATGGCACGTACAGAATAAAATATGCCCAAAAAACAAAATTCAACAGCTCGGGAGACCCTTGCCGGTCTCCTGAGCGTGCCGTGAGGGAACTATCTTAAGGCAAGGCCCCGGGGCAGGGGCCGTCCGGCTGGCCTGGCCGCCGGTGCCGGGGTTGCCCGAGTAAGGTATAGTAAAGTATGTGAGGATGAAAAAATGCGAAGAGCTGTTTGGGCTTTCCGTCAGATCAAAGGCTCGGGCCGGTTCCCGGAGATCACAGGGAGCTTCGTCGTCTTCACAAGGATCTGCTCCTCCCCGCACCGGACCTTTTCAAGAATTATATCCTTCGCCACCGGGGTCATTGCATATGTAGGAATAGCGGTTCCGGCTTGAACGAGAGCCCTCTTTCCTGCGGCCTCGTGGATTGTTGCCGACGCACATGACGTTACAAAGTCGGATACCGAAACAAGGGTCTCTGCCTCCCCCCTGTCAAGTCCGGTGACGTGAACGCCGAATATGATCGCATCCGGGTACTGTCTGCGGATCTTCTCCGCCTCAGCCGGAAGAGCAACGGTTACCGCCACTTTTTCGTATCCAAGTTCGTATGCCTTCGCAAGGCCGGCCATCTGGTCGAGCGATGCATTCTCTTTATCGATAACGATACCTCCGGCCTCCTCGATCCGGCGGATCACCTTCTCATACGGAACGGTCTTTACGAGTCCCGACATCCTTCCGCCGATACCCTGCACGAGCGAAGGATTCGGAGAAACGAGGGTTCCCGCTCCGTCGCATGCAAGAACTACGGCATCGATCATCCCGGCCGAAAGCCCGAAACTCAGGATCTCCGACGCCCCGAACCCGACGAATTCACGAGTCTCTATCACCTTTCGTTCCGGCGTGCACATTCCCCAGGTCTTTATCCTGTATTCGATATTAGCCTTAACAGACTCCCTGTCGAGATCGTACACGGGGCAGGAAAATTTTTTCGTGAGCGGGCAGGACTTGATCAACGCCTCTCCCACCTCGACAACTTCGCCTTTTCTTACGACGATCCTGCATCTGCCGGAAGCCTCGATTATATGTTCGTCAAAAATTTCATTCATTATTTATCCTGATGATAAATTTGAGACTTATAAATAAAGAGATTATCCGGCGGGAAAAAAATTCAGGGGGAAGGAATCGTCCTTAGCATCCGGACTTTGACTACATCTCCGCTGTGAAGTGCAAAGGTTCCGGGCACATGGAGGATCGCATCCGCTCTTACCATTATCATATACCCCGGCGACCTCGACAGCGGGACAATCGAAGTCTCTCCGTCTTTTTTCTCCACCTTTACCATCATGAACCGGTCAAACTTTCCCATAGAAGGGATATCTGCGGCAAGCACTCCTCTCACAATCGTATCGGGTATCACTGGAACGCCCCACTGTACGAGCAATGGACGGACCAGTTCATGAAATACCGTCCTGGCGGAGATCGAAGGGCCGGGCATCCCGAAGGCAGGTTTACCGTTTACCCGTGCCATTGATGCGGGCTTCCCCGGGCCCATCGCAACTCCGTGTATGAGAAGCTCGCCCGAATCTTTCAGGGCATTTACCGTGAAATCCTTCGAGCCGGCGGAAGAGCCACCGAAGACCATGACCATATCGCACTCGACGAGAGCCTTATGGATCCCCTGTGCGATCAAATCACGATTGTCGCTGAGAATCGGGTACAATACCGGTTCAACCCCGTACTGCTTCAGGTACGCCCCGAAGATGTACGAATTCGTATTCACGATCTGTCCCGGAACAGGAGTCTCATCGGGGGATATTATCTCGTCGCCTGTCGCGATAAGGCCGACTTTCCAGTTTTTCACGGGAATTTCGGTGAGCCCGCAGTTGAGAAGTGCACCGATATCGAGCGGGGTTATGAGATGCCCGCCGTCCATGATCAGGTCTCCTTCTTCCACATCTGACCCCTTCGGGATGGTATTCTCGTATGGCGAAACAGGAGCATGAATCATGTACCTGTTCTCCGCAACTTTCGTCACCTCCTCGATCGCAATGACGGCATCGAAACCTTCGGGAAGCGGCATTCCCGTATTCACCCGCGGGGCCTCGAGCTCGATCCCGTTATCCTTTCCGGCACCCGTCGTCTCATTGCTCCTGACCGCAATACCGTCGGGCCCGCCGAGTATAAGCGGGGGATTGGTTCTCTTCGAACAGACAGGTCCGGCGAGGACACGGCCGCAGGCATCGGGGACAGGGACCGTGATCCGGTTATCAGGGGCGGCAAAAGACGTCAGAATAATTTTTTTCGCTTCATCAAGCGGCATAAGATTCGGGTTAATACACATTCGCGGCATAAAGGCACCTTCGGACCGATCAGGTTACGGTCCTTTTTTAAAATATGAATCTCGTCCCTAAAATTTCAATAAGTTCAATTAACCTGTCCTCAGGATACCTGGTGACCGGCCGGATCAATTAAATTGACTTTCGCATTCATATTCCGGATATAGATGACTAAGGATCAGGCAAAAATTTCCGAAATTCAACCGCTCCCCCAAATAACAGCGATAAGCAGATTTTTATAAATTCAACACAATTAGAAATTTACCACACACGTATCCCCGGATGAAATCTAATGGTAGCATTAAAAAGCAACACGAAAACAACTGAAACAATTTCCGTATTACATATCGATCAATCCTCACCAATACCGGATAAGGGAAGACTTGTTCTTATGGAAAACGGGAACATTTCAGTTGAGGCCTGTAAAAGTGAAAAAGAAGCCTTCAGGATTTTATCAAAGAAAAAATTTGACGCAATAGTTGCAGGATGCATAACTTCAGGCTGCAACGGGACTTCATTTATCAGCCGCCTTCGTGAAAGCGGGGACGAAACACCGGTCATAATATTCACCCCGGAGGGACACGAGGACAATGTCATCGATATGCTCAACAGCGGAGCGGATTATTATATCCGGAGAGACGGCGATCCTGAAACGCTGTACGTCAGGCTTTCCGAAAAGATAACTCAGCTTGTCATAGAACGGAAGAAAAAATCGATCATCAGGTCGTTCTTCTATTCAAACAACGACGTGATGTTCGTCAAGGATGAAAATCTCAGGTACATAATCGCCAATGACGCAGCACTGGATTTCTTCGGGGTCGGCCGGGACGAACTGGATAAAATAACCGACCTCAACCTGATGGATAAAAAAACCGCTGAGATCTGCCATAAAGCAGAAAAGAAGGCGTTGGATACCGGACAGCCTGTATTCACGGAGGAAAACATTGGAGACCGATATCTCAGGTGCATGAAATTTCCCATGGAGATCTCCCCGGGAAAAACAGGGATCGGTGCAATAGTCAGTGACATAACCGAAAAAAGACAGGCCGAAGAGAAACTGAAGCAGCATTTAACAGAACTGGAAGATACTCAAAAGAAATTAAAGGACAATGAAGAATACATAAAAAACGTACTTGACAGCATCCCGGTCGGCATAGCTGTATTCACTTTTAAACCTGAGATCAGTTTTGTATACTACAACCAGAATTTTCTTAAATATCACAGAATACCGGAGAAAGCACTTGAAAGTATCGATACGTTCTGGAAAAGCGCCTATGAAGATCCCGTCTTCAGGGAAGAAATAAAGGAGAAGATTCTTACAGAGCTTGAAACGGGCGATCCCGAAAGAATGCAATGGTACGAGGTTCCTGTAACACGTTCGGGCGGGGAGACCACCTATATTAACATGAGAAACATTCCTCTTGACAACAGAGGGCAAATCATCTCAATGGTCTGGGAAGTAACCGAACAGAAAGAAGCAAATGACAAGAACAGGCTTCATCTCGAGCGTTTAAAACGGCTTCTTGATCTTTACCAGATCTCAGGCGGACCGGAGGAGAACCTGATGATCCACGCCCTCGAAAACAGCAGATCCATGACCGAAAGCAAGTACGGGTTCATAGGAGTCCTTACGGCCGACGAGTCGGAGATGATCGTTTACCAGTGGTCCAGGGATGTAATGAAGAGGTGTGAAGTCCAGGCCACTCAAAAACATCTCCCGATCAAATCGGCAGGGATCTGGGCCGAGTGCGTCAGGAAACGTGCACCGGTTATAGTGAATGAATATTCCCAGGATAATCCCGGAAAACGCGGTCTTCCCAAAGGGCACGTTGAAATTTCACGTATCCTTGCAGTCCCCATCTTTGACTCGGGAAAGATCACTGCAATCATTATCGTCGCCAACAAAAAAACGCAATATTACGAAGATGATGCCGACGCCCTTACCACTCTCGGGAACCTGATGTGGGAGATCCTGAAGACCAGAAGGGCTGAAGACGAACTTATACGAGAAAAGGAACTGTTCTCACAGACATTCGAATCACTCCGGGATGCGGCATTTGTCCTTGACTCCAATCCTTTAGCAATAAGAAAGGCGAATAAAGCCGCTTCAAAACTTTTCGAATACAGCATAAAAGAAATGAAGGGCAAACAACCCGATTTCCTCCTCGTAGACGACGATTCCGTAGAGCAGTTCAACAGGCAGATCTACCCCTACACTACCGAACATAAAGAAGTGCCGAGATTTGAATTCATGATGAAAAGAAAAGACGGCACGGTATTTCCGGCAGAACATTCGATATCTTCGCTCTATGATTCCGGCGGAGACCAGAAAGGATGGGTCCACATAGTGAGAGATATAACATCCGAAAAGGAAGCGGAAATGCGTGAAAAAGCTTCTCTCAGGCAGATAGAGGAAAATATGGAACAGCTCGCAACACTGAACGACCAGATCAGGAACCCCCTCGCGGTCATTTTAGGCCTTGCCGATCTCAAATGCCCGGAATCTGCAAAAGAGATAACCGATCAGGTCAACGAGATCGACGGGATGATTAAAATGCTGGATGAAGGATGGGTACGTTCGGAAAAGATCTGGGCATTTTTAAAGACGCATTACGGCCTGGGGAAAATGGACTGATCACCAAAACCAGTTTGGAAATAAAAGAAATCCCATAACGGCCGGAATAATCGCCGGATCAGAGAATACAATTTTCATCTCCGGCACGCTCCAATTATAGCACATGTTAAAACATGGTGTCCAATAGTAAAGTATATTTTACATTATAATTAATATAACCCTCATATACGGTCAATACCGTGGCGACGGATCTTCTGACAGATATGATAACAGGAATCTCAAAAAGATCCGTGAACACGGGGGAAAATAAGAAATGAAACAGATGAAACTGATATTACCGGCACTGGTAATTGCAGCCGTGATCATTCTCGCCTCGGCGGGATGCACAGGTACCGGTGATTCCGGTTCCGGCACCCAGGCGGCGGCCACAAACGGAGCGGCTGCTTCTTCCGCGTCGGTTACAACAACAGCCTCGACACTCAGCACAATATCCGTAGAATACAAGAATGCGGATCTCGAGACTGACTGGGAAGAGTCGGACTCGACCATCATCACCCTGAACGGTGATACCGTTACGATTGACGGATCAGGTGCAACAGCCGACGGGAGCACGGTGACGATCACATCCGAAGGGACATATGTAGTCAGCGGAACACTCGACGATGGACAGATCATAGTGAATGCGGGAGACGACGACAAGGTTCATCTCGTACTAAACGGGGTGGACATCACCTGCCTGACAAGTGCACCGATATACGTTCAGAATGCCGACAAGACTACAATTACTCTCGAAGACGGAACCACAAACAAAATCACCGACGGAACATCCTACATCGTCGATGAAGAGGGAGAGCCGAACGCCGCAATCTTCAGCAAGGACGATCTCACGATCAACGGCGACGGAACACTCATTGTGGATGCGAACTACAACAACGGTATCCAGAGCAAGGACGACCTGAAGATCGTCTCAGGAACGATCACCGTTACTGCAGTAAACGACGGCATCAAAGGTAAGGACTCGGTCGCGATTAAGGACGGAATCATAACAATAGATGCTGAGGGAGACGGAATTCAGTCCACAAACGACGAAGACACAGAGAAGGGTTATGTCGTAATCGAGGGCGGAACCATAAATATCACTGCAGGAACTGACGGAATCCAGGCTGAGACCACAGTCGAGATCACGGGTGGAGATATTACGATAACGTCCGGCGGCGGAAGTTCCAACGCCAGCAGCAACAGTGGCGGAAACTGGGGCAGCTGGGGAATGCAGTCGACTACGACATCCACCGACAGCGACACCTCGGACAGCGCCAAGGGAATAAAGGGCGTTACCGGCGTGATAATCTCAGGCGGAACGATCGATATCGATTCCTCCGACGATTCGATACACTCGAACGATGCAATAAGAATAGACGGCGGAACGATCACTCTCTCGTCCGGCGACGACGGTGTCCATGCCGATTCATCTCTTGAGATAAACGATACGGACATGGAGATAACAAAGAGTTACGAAGGCCTTGAAAGTGCGATTATCACGATAAACGGCGGAGATATCAGCATCACCGCAAGCGACGACGGAATCAATGTCGCGGGCGGAAACGACGGATCGTCGGTCAACGGAAGAGCGGGCCAGAACGAGTTTGCAGCAGTCGACGGATTAAGCCTGACCATAAACGGCGGATACATCTACGTCGACGCTGACGGAGACGGGCTCGACTCCAACGGTGATATGTATATCACAGGCGGAAAGACGATCGTCAACGGTCCGACGAACAGCGGCAACGGCCCGCTGGACTATAACGGCGAATTCGTGATGACCGGAGGATACCTCCTTGCAGTGGGAAGTTCGGGAATGGCGCAGGCACCCTCTTCATCATCCACGGTAAACTCGGTGATGATAACCTACTCGTCATCGCAGTCCGCAGGAACACTGGTCCACATAGAATCTGAA
>NZ_KN360940.1:22959-61110 GCF_000784355.1 Methanolacinia paynteri
CTGACGTTCTCGCCTGCAAAGACCTACCAGTCAGTACTGTTATGCACATCCGATCTCGATGAGGGAACGACATATGTCGTCTACTCGGGCGGAAGTTCGACGGAAACAGCGACTGACGGTCTATATTCAGGAGGAACATACTCCGGCGGAAGCCAGTATACAACCTTCACGATATCCGGCACCGTGACCTATGCAGGCTCTTCCACCGGCGGAATGACGATGGGAGGCGGCGGAGGTATGAACAGGGGAGGAGGAAACCGAACCACCTCCTTTAACAGCACCTCAGGAAAAGGCGGCGGCCCGGGCGGTGTACCCGGACAGGAAATGCAAATGCCCGATGGAGGACAATTCAACGGAACCGCACCCGCCGGCGGAGGACAGTTTGATATGAACCTGAATGGCGGCGGCATGCAACCCCCGGACGGCGGAACTCCACCCGCGTAAACTCATCTTTTAATTTAGCTATTCACGATCTTCGAATTCTTAGAAACTCACCTGAGCCTTCTTTTAAGATCCCTGAAAAAGAATAACAGGATATTTGATCCACTCTCTCAGGAGAAAATGAACGACTTCGACAAAACCACAGAGGAGAGCAGATCGCGGTGGGAGGCAAACGCTGACTGCTGGGATGCCAGGATGGGCGATCATTCGAATCATTTCCATCGCAATATTATAAGGCCGCATACGGAAGAGCTTCTCGATATCCGGGCAGGAGACCTCGTCCTCGACATCGCATGCGGAACAGGAAATTTCTCAGAACGCCTTGTAGAAAACGGTGCCGAAGTTGTCGCATTCGATTACAGCGAAAAGATGATCTCGCATGCTAAAAGACGCCGCCGGGCCCACTCAAATAAAATTGAATTTCATGTATGCGACGCCACAAAATCCGAAGATCTTATGACCTTAAAAAAGGACAGGCCGTTCGATAAAGCGGTCGCAAATATGGCGGTAATGGATATCTCCGATATAGAACCTTTATTCAAAGCAGTCTTCGAATTGCTGAAACCGGACGGAGTTTTCGTTTTTTCATTACAGCACCCGTGCTTTGTAAGGCCGGACGGCAGATACCTGTCGCCCTCAATCTATGAGGGTGAAGCGATCAGGGGGCAGCCGGTGCTCCAGTATTATTATCACAGGCCGCTGCAGGAAATTTTGCGGCTGGCTTTCGTAAACGGATTTGTTGTCGACGGGTTTTTTGAAGTGCCGGACGATGACAATGAGTACCCGGCAGCAGCGATCATCAGGCTGAGAAAAAACTGAGATCCTACCTTGAATCCAAAATTCTCATTTGTAAACGAGTTTTTTACCCCGAAATCAGAACCATTTGATCGCGGTTGGGAGGGACATAGTTCAGACCGCGCCTGAACAATAGATGAGATCTATGCGAATCTGCGTTCATGACACTATTCACACAAATTACTAAAAGTTGTATAGGGCTGTATTTATAATTATAAATCATGTAGATTTTAGAAAACCGACTGATATTATTGTTTCATTTCAGGCTGGGAAAAAAACGGACATATAAGCACCATCTGACGATTAAGACGCAATATTTAAAATAAAACGAAAGAAAATGTTTTTTACAAATGATTGGAACATAATTCCATCTAGAGAAAACACTCTTTTCCTGTAATCGGAAGAGCGGGATTTCAACCGCCCTGCCGGTACAGGCAACGGGAGAAAAATTACGAGGATTTCAATGTCAGAGAGAATGTTAAGCGAGGCTGCGGGTTACCAGCTGCTCAGGGATTTCGGCGTACCTGCCCCCAAATTCAAGATTGTGAAGAGTGCAGAAGAAGCCGCAAAAGCAGGTGCCGAGATCGGCTACCCTGTCGTAATGAAGATTGTTTCCCCGCAGATCGTTCACAAGAGTGATGCCGGCGGTGTCATCGTGGGAGTTACCGGAAAGGACGCCGCACGGGATGCATATAATAAGATAGTCGAATCGGCAAAGGCCTACAACCCGGATGCCCAGATAGAGGGAATAATTGTTGAAGAGATGGCAAAACCGGGTCTGGAGCTGATTCTCGGCGGAAAGACCGACCCTGCATTCGGCAAGGTAATCACGTTCGGAATGGGCGGCACGCTTGTCGAACTCATGAAGGATGTCACCCTCCGAATACTCCCTGTAGACGAAGACGATATCAGGACGATGGTCACCGAGATCAATGCCTACCCCCTGATTTCTGGATACCGCGGAATGAAACCGAAGGACGAGGAAGCACTTGTCGAGATCATAAAATCGGTCGCGAAGTTCTTCGAAGAGAGCGAGAATGTAAAGGAGTTCGATATCAACCCGCTTCGTCTCTATGAAGAAGGGGCCTGTGCGGTCGATGCCAGGATAATCATCGATGACGACTATAAACCCCCGGCCAAGGCAGAGAGAAAGACGGTTCCGCCGGAGTATTTCAACCCGAGATCGGTCGCAGTCATTGGTGCTTCTTCCGATGCGAAGAAGATGGGATATGCGGTAATGCATAATCTCCTCCACTTCCCCGGTCAGATCTACCCGGTAAACAACAAGAGGAGCGAGGTCCAGGGTCTTAAGGCGTTCCCGACGGTGAGCTCGATTCCAAGTCCTGTCGATCTCGCCGTAATCACGGTCCCGGCCTTACAGGTCCCAAAGATCATGCAGGAATGCGGGGAGAAAGGTATTCCGCTCGTGGTCGTAATCACCGCCGGTTTCAAGGAGACTGGAGCAGAAGGAAAGGCGCTCGAAGACAGGATGCTTGAGATCGCCCGGAGCTACAATATAAGGATCGTCGGCCCGAACTGCCTCGGCCTGATCATTCCGCCACGCGGGCTTGATACGACATATGTTCACGAATCGCCGGACTCGGGTGGAATCGCGTTCATCTCACAGAGCGGTGCGATCATCAATACTGTCGTCGACTGGAGTCTGAAGAACGATATAGGATTCTCGGCTGTATTCTCGGTTGGAAACCAGTCGGATCTCGACTTCATCGATTACCTGAGATTCGTCGAGCAGGACAAAAACACCAAGGCGGTAATTCTGTACGTGGAACAGCTGACCGACGGACGCGAGTTCATGGAGGTTGTATCTGAGGTCGCGAAGAAGAAGCCTGTAATCGCTATCAAATCAGGTTCTTCATCGAAGGGCCAGGCCGCAGCTTCCTCGCATACAGGATCGCTCTCCGGTTCTTACGAAGTCTATATGGAAGCCTTCCGCAAGTCGGGCGTAATCCCGGTAAGGGCACTCAGGGGTGCATTCGAGGCCGCCGAGCTCCTCGCGGCACCCGCATCACCAACCGGAGCGCTCAAGGGAACAAAGGCAATCGTCATTACAAATGCGGGCGGTTTTGCCGTATTGTCCTCCGACTATGCAGAGATGTATGGAATCAACATCATCGATCTTCCGAAGGAGATTATCGAAGAGCTCAACACGTTCCTCCCAGACTACTGGAGTCATGCAAACCCGCTGGACCTTCTCGGCGATGCATCGGAGAAACGCTTCACCCAGGTATTCGATGTTCTTGCAAGACACTCAGATCTCTGGGACATTGCCTTCGTGATCGGCTTCCCGAACCTTGTTCTCGACTCCGAGCACTTTGCACAGGCGATCGTCAACTTTTCGGAGAAGACCGACAACCCGGTCATCGGCACGCTCCTCGGCGGAGAGTGCATGGAAGCGGGTATCAAACATCTCAAGGAATCCGGAATCCCCAACTTCGACGATCTCGAACAGGCATACAAGGTCGTCGGCCGTGTCGTCTGGCAGAGATGCAGGGCAAAGTCGATTGGTTTACCCTGAACAGAAAATATTTCCTTCCTTTTTTTGAATCCTTTTTCCGAGGTGACCGAAGGTCGCCATAGGTTTCGAAAGGGCGAAGCCCTTCGGTCGGCAAACGATGCAGGGCGAAGTCGATTGGACTTCCATAAATCAAATTTTTGGGGTTTCGAAAGGGGCAAAGCCCCTTCGGTCGGCAAACAATTCAGGGCGAAGTCGATCGGTTTACCCTGAACAGAAAATATTTCCTTCCTTTTTCTTTCTGTTTTGATTTTTGTGAGGGCATAAGCCCCTTCGGGGCAGCCCTGTGCTCAATTCGCTACGCGAATTTTCGCAATCACGATAGCCCGGCCTGGACGCTACCCTCCGGGTAGCCTCGGCCGGGATTAAACATTAGATCATATCGAAAAGAAAAAAGAGTCGGAGGGACAAAAATCCATCCTTCAAAAAATACTTTTCACAAATGGTGACCGAAGGTCGCCCGGGGTTTCGAAAGAGCGTCAGCCCTTCGGTCGGCGACCTATCGCCACGAGGAGGAGGGTTAAAGGGAGGGGGAATCATCCCCCTCCCTGTATATATTCCAAAATTTGAAAACAGGCATAATCCCGATCGGGTAAAAAAAGGGTTTATCAGGCGCTAATTTCTACGGTTTCTTCATATATTGACAGGGGTATCGGCTCATTATGTTTCTTCAGGCTTTCCAGGTAACCTTTTGCAGCGTCTTTTATGTTTTCAAGTGCTTCGGCTCTGGTTTTTCCCTGAGATCTACAACCCGGAAGAGACGGGCATGCTTCGCGGGGGACCGGCCGTTTACTTCTTGATTGTATAATATGTATGTGAGCCCGAACCTTTCTTCTCGGCAAGACCGAGCTTTTCCAGTTTTTCGATCCTCCTGAGAACCGTATTTTTGGAGATCTTCAGTCTCGCTGCGATATCTCCGCTCTTCATCGGCACATTTATCAGTTTAAGGATCTGGTTGTCCGTATCGTCTATGGATGAAGAGGCTGTTTTTCTGAAAATTACTGAAAATGTGGAGGGGCCCGCCTTAAATTCAACCGAGCACATCGGGTGGTTCTCAACCTCCTCTTCGATCATCTTTATTCCGAATCCGTATCGTTCGATGTAGCCCGAATCATAGAGGAGGTTTGACAATGACGGATTTCTCGGGATGTGTTCGGGATCTTTGATATCCACTCCGGGCATGAGGCCGCCGGGATTTTTGATCTCGAACCTGTCGGGATATACGAGAATCTTCACATCCGCACTGATCGTATAGTTCCGGTGGCAGACGGCGTTTATGAGTGCTTCACGAATCGCCCGCGGGGGATATTCCTCGACTTTAATTCTCCTCGTCCCCGTGACTACATCGATCTTTTTGATATCTCTCATCAGGTTTTCGTATGCCTCTTCGATAACCTTCCACACGGGCCCTTCATACTCCTCGCTCCACATGGGCCCGTCTTCACTCATGCCCACTTTTCTTATCTTTGCATAGGCGATGTTTTCGGTAGCTTCAGTGAAGAACAATATTCCTGCGTTTGTGAGTTTGTCGTTTCTTATAGCCCCGGCACTCCTGAGATATCTGGATCTGTTGTCATCTGCGATTGTTTTTCCCCTAGTCTCCTTCACCCTCTCAAAGAACCAGTCGATATAATCGGAGCGGGCGTCTTCCTTTGGGAGCATGGGGATCTCGTCCCAGTTTATGGTTCCCATCTCCGATGAGAGCATTACAATCTCCTGGAGTGAGAGTGGCCTGACTCCTGTGCCTGTTCTGATATATACGATTCCGCCAATCGAGCAGAGGTTGGAACTTTTGTCGACGGTGATTACGAGGAGGTCTTTGTCATCTACCGATATCTTCTGTGTCTTTATTGCCGGCGGAGGTATTATCGACTGAACCGAGCTTGTAACTTTCTCGATCGCATCTTTTACATCTGTACCGACGATCTTTCCCGTATCCGATACTCCGACGATTATCTTTCCGCCGTCGGAGTTGGAAAAGGCGGCGATTTCATGATGGATATTCTTTCCGGCCGATTCCTTGAATTCAAGAACTTCGGATTCCCCGGATTGTATTAAGTAGATGAGCTCCTCCAGATCCATGGTTACTGTTGCACCATGTTTATAGAAAAATGTAACGGTAGGGAGGTTACTGTTCCATTTTGGGGGTGAACAGTAATGAACGGTAGACTGGTGATGAATAGGATTTTCATTTTTTTTGTTCCGGCCTGGATGCCCTGCCACCGACCCAGTTACCGACCCAGTTGGCGACCCAGCAGGAAGATCCTGTCTGGAGGCTGTTGTCAGCACTTGCCGACGGGGAGATATCTTCCGGGAATCAGCGAATAATTCTGAATATTAAGCACCGACAGACATTCAGGGACAATTACATACATCCTTTTTTATCCAGCTAAAAGAGCCGCGTTCTCGACATAAGGAAAGAAAAATGCCGTAAGAAGAAGAGCGACAGCGAATATGATAACCGCTGCAACTGCCAGCGGCAGGGAATAATGCTTCATCACCGTCGTGATGTCATCGCCTGTGGTTCTCTGCACAAGCCAGAAGTACGGATCGGTGAGGTATGAGATGAAGCACGTTCCGGCCGAGATCATGAGTATCAGCGGAACCGGGTGAAGTGTTTCTGCAAGCCCGGCGGTGGCAATTATCTCAGACGAGATCACCGCGGTCACTACCCTGGACCCCTGAACGGTTGCGAAGACTGCCGCGATTATGAACGGAACCAGGATATCAGGAAGTACAGGAATCATCGAATCCATTATGCCGTTGGCTATACCCGAACCTACTATCACCTTCCCTACCGCTCCCGCGGAACAGAAATCAAACAGGATCAACCCTGCAAATTTGGCACCTTTTGAAAAGCTTTTCATTCTGATATCAGGAGGGGCAAGTGCAAGTGCCGTTATCATTCCGGCAAGCATTATGAATTGCGTGAGGATAAGATGGGAAAGCTGCAGAAGAAACAGTCCCACGGGTATCGCTGCAAACATTACGATAAAAGGGGCCCATGCACGGATCTTGATATTGGCAGGAACCTTCTCTTCCGGCGGCACGGATTCAACCGGCTCTCTTTTTGTCTTCCGGTACAGGAAACCGGAGAGCAGCAGAATGATTACGAGAATCCCGAAAGAGAGAGGGATTGTTATTGCATCAAAATTAAAGACCGGATAATCAGGCGCAAGACCGGTCAGGAGAGGTATCGTTGCAGGGGTAGGAAATATCAGGACATATGATATGATGCTGCCTACCGCTACAAGATAGAGGGGCCTGTTTGATCCGGGAGTTTTGTCACCCGGTTTTTTCATCGCCGGGGCTATCATCAGGTAAGTGGTGATGCAGCATGTAGTCGGGATCGAGAGGATGTAGCCGATAATTCCGGCGTTCACACCGCGATCTTTTATGCCGAAACGCAATCCGGAGATTATTATATCCAGCAATCCCTGGTCGGACAGCAGTCTCACGATGACGATTCCGGACAGTATGATAACTGCAAACGAAGAGAAGATATTCCCCATTCCTTCTATCGCCCACGTAAGAACCTGTTCGAATCCGAATCCCGCAAGAAGACCCATAAGGACGGCCCCTGTGAACAGGAACAGGAATGTAGGTACTTTCCTGGAAAAGGCGAGGATTGTTATGTATGCCAGTGTGATGATCAAAACCGGAACGGGGTCCATTGAAAGACAATTGGAAGTAGAGATTATTTAGATTTTGTTTTCGATGCGACCCTATTCTCTTTTCTTAGATCGCTAACTGATAATTCTCTTAATCTTTTGAACGGGTTAAGCCCCTCGGTCTGCGACATATCGCGAGGAGGGGGAGGGTCAAGAAAAGGAGAATCACCCCCTCCCGTACTCAAACAGAAATCAAAAGAACGGCAACGACCGGAACAGTGATCAGGCTCAGCATTGTCGAGATGAAAACACCCTTCGAGGCAAGGGTCGAATCGACGTCATACTCTTCGGCCAGGAGAACGGAATTAGCGGCGACGGGCATCGATGCCAAGAGAACCGCAATCCCGATAAAGAGCGGGTCTTTCACGAACGGCGTCAGAACGAGATAGACGACGACCGGAATTGCAATAAGCCTAAGGAAACTTATGAAATAGATCCTGAGATCGCCGAACATCCCGGAGATAGGAAGAGTGGCAAGAAGTGCACCGACGACGACCATCGCAAGCGGTGTCGTCAGGTCCCCGAGGATCTGGAGAACGTCGATAAACGGGGACGGTATCGAAAATCCGGTGAAAAAGAATACGAGGCCGATCAGCGACGACAATATTCCGGAATTCAGGAACAGCTTCGGATCGAGAGATTTCCCCATGTCCGGCCTCAGCATCAGGATTCCCGCAGAGAATACGAGAAGACCGAACGGAAGCATTACAAGAGAAGTATAAAACACCGCACCGGTACCGAAGATCGCGGCTGTAACCGGAATTCCCATAAACCCGAGATTGGAAAAGACCAGCATGAACTTCATCACACCGATCTCGTGGATGTCCTTTGAGAGAAAACGGGGAATCGCAAATGCGAAGGCGAATGAGATCAGGTAATAGACCGCCGCTACCCCAAACATCTCGATAGTACTGCCGAAGGTCTCATCGGTCAGGGGGATCTGCATTGAGACTATAATCAGGCACGGAAGAGAGATGTTTACCAGAAAACTCGAAAGGCCCTTCGCACCCTGCCTGTCGATCACCTTCATCCTGTAGGCCGCATAGCCTATCGCCATCATTATAAAAAGTATTATGATACTGTTTGTTATCTCAAAGAAATCCATGAATGTGGAGAAATATTCAAGGTCGAATGTAATAATCGTTCCTGACAGAAAAAATTCAGATAAATAAATAATAATTATCCGGAGGAACGAGAGTAACCGGTTTCACAATCCCGTCCGCCATGCGCAGATCTCATTTTTAGGAAACAATAACATCCTGATTTCAATCAAAAGTATAATGTCACTATTCACATATAGATTAAATAAATTGTGAACGAAAACACCGCCGAACTCCTGAATCTTTTGGAATCCGGAAACAAACGAGAGCGAAGATCAGCGATCGATGGACTGAAAAAGATCGGGAAACCCGCATCCCTGCAGCTTTTAAATATCCTGAACAGCGAAAATCCTGATATCCGGGACGGTGCCGCAGAGATCCTCGGCTCATACAGCGAAGGGGATATCGATACTTTTCTGAAACTTCTTGCCTCGGGAAAGAAGAATGCAAGGGACGGTGCTGCAAGAACAATCGCATACATCATAGGCAACGGCGGGAAGATCACAACTCCTCTTTCAAAGATGATCAGGGACGGGACACCCGAAGCAAGGAAAGGCGCCGCCATATCCATCGGCTATATCCATAACCCGAAGGCCGATTTCGTCAACATGCTTCTGTATATGCTTAAGGACGATGACCGCGAAGTCAGGAAACAGGCGGCCGAATCGCTGAAAAAACTGAACTGGAATTCAGTCAATCCCGTCGAGATGGCCTTTTTCTATATGGCTGACGAAGACTGGGACAAACTGGGAAAGTCAGGACCGTTCGCACTTGAAGCGGTAAAATTCGGGCTAAAAAATGCCGATTCCGAAGTGAGAATAAAACTCGCCGGCATTCTGGCAGGGACAAAAGGAAATGAATCCAAAAAAATTCTCCTTTCAATACTGGCAGACCCCGATAAAAAAGTCAAACTGGCTGCGATCGATGCAGTAGCCGAGACCCGTGACCCGGAACTCATGAATTATCTTGCCGGCGCCATGTACGACCGCGATTACGACGTTCAGGTCGAGACCTCATGGGCACTCCGCAAAGCGGGATGGAGACCTGCAAGCTACAATGAAAAAGTCAGGGCGCTTATCCTCCAGGGCGATTTAAGGGAGATCGAACTAATGGGCCGGACGGCACTCACTCCTCTCATCGAAAATCTCGGGGATACAGATCCCAATATCAGAAAAAATGCCGTAAAGGTCCTGTATTCCATAGGAAAACCGGCATATGAAGCCCTCAGACAGGCAGAAAACAAATCCTCCCCTGAGATCAGGGAAGGAATACAGGAGGCTCTCGAATATTTCAGCACCAACGAAAAGGAATCCGCGGAAAAAACAGGAAGCGATTCGGCAACTGAGAGCGAGATCCGGGAATATAATTCCAGGGATTACTGGCATCACGCTTTCATTGAGAACGGCTATAACCAGGAGATGGCTGAAAGGTTCTCTGCCTCTCTTTCCGGCGAAGACGACATCATAAGAATAACGGCTATCGAAAATCTCAAAGGGCACGGGAAGAGAGCAATCCCGATCATGATCCTTCTCCTGAACGACGAAAAGGAGAACGTGAAGACTGTCGCCATCGAATCGCTCGGCGACCTGTACGCGAAAGATGCCATCGAATCGCTCGTAAAGACAATAGAAGACGAGCATCACGAGGTCAGAAGGGCCTCCGCCTATGCCCTCGGAAAAATCCGGGATAAAGGAACCCTGCCCGTTCTTGTCAGGCACTTTGCAGACCCCGAGGAGACCGTGCGCAACGAGTGCTCCGAATCGGTCGCAAAGATGGGAAACATCGCCCTTCCCTTCATCGAAAACCTCGTATCGCACAACGACCCGGATGTCAGGATTGCATCCCTCAGGGCTCTCGGCGGGATCAGCGATCCGTCCGGAATTCCTTTCGGGACAAAGGCCCTGAACGATTCCGAGTACAACGTCAGGATTGAGGCAATGGACGCCCTTGTCCGCATCAGCGGCTTCATGTTCAACTTCCTGATGAACGAGATCCAGAGAGTCAGCATCCAGGGGACCAAGATGGAGAAGCTGGGAATGCTCAGTGTCCTGTCAAGACTCCAGGATTTAAAGATCGTCCCGGTCGTCAAGAGATTTCTCGCCGACGACGACGAGGAGGTCCGGAGAAATGCATCGGAGATCCTGGAAGTCTACAGGAAGAGAGAGATCAAAAAGGAGAAGGACAGGATTCGCGAGTACAGCAGGGAGACTGCCGACCTGCTGAAGAGGAAGCTGTCGCTAAAGGAGATCGACAGCCTTCTCGACCGCCTTATAGGTGCGGACGACTTCGCTACAATGGAGATCCTCGGGAAGAAGCTCTCGCAGAACGAGATCGAAGATCTGATTAAGGGACTCAAGGCAAAGAAAGGAGATACTTCAAAGGTCCTCGGGAAGAGGCTCTCGCAGGATGAGATCGACGAACTCATCCACCGTTCGGCCTATGTAAGCAATAAAAATACCACGGAACTGCTCGGCAAAAAGCTCAACCAGGACGAGATCGACGATCTCATCAAAAGGGCATCCTCGGAGAAGGAAGAGAATGCCGCGAAGGACATCAAGAAACAGCTCACCCAGAACGAGATCGACGACCTGATCAAAAAGGAGCTCGCACTCAAGAAGAAGGCGGCAATGGAGGTCTCAATGCTTATCGTCGGCCTGAAGAGCAGCGATCCTGCAGCCGAATCATCATCGACTGCCAAGATCATAAAGATCGGCGAGCCTGCCGTCGAACCCCTCCTCAGTTTCATGAACAACGCCGAACCGGAATTCCAGGCAAAAACCGCTGAAATCCTTATCAAAATCGGAAAACCTGGGATCAGGGGGATGATCAGGACACTGAACTATGGCCGGACAGAAATGAGAGTCGTCATAGCAAGGACCATACTGAAGAGCAAAGACCCGGAGGCAGTGAATGCCGTATACGACAGGATCAAGAGCGAGAAGAATCCCGAGGTCAGGAAGGCCCTCATACTTGCATTTACAAAGGATTCGAAGGACAAAAGAATTCCCGACGCACTGCACTCCGCACTTGCCGATCCGGACCCCGGGGTAAAGACCCTTGCAGTCCGCCTTCTTGCAAAGATCAAAGACGAAAGGGCGATCGGCCCCCTGGTATCGGTCCTGAACTACTCCGAGGATACGCTCGCGGATCTTGCCTCCGATTCTCTTGTCGGTTACGGAAAAGCTGCACAGCCGGCCCTTCTCAAAGAGCTGAAAGGAAACGGCAGCGACCAGTTTAGGGAGAGAATTGCCGCGACCATGGACAAGATGCAGTTCAAACCTGCCGACAGTAGGGATATCGCATGGTATTTTGCGGCAAAAGGAAGATGGAGCGAACTTGAGAAGTCAGGAGATTATGCACTCGAACCCCTGTCACAGATTATCGGAAACCCCTACTCCAAAAAGAGGACGGATGCACTGAAAACCCTGATCGGGATCGGCGGAACGAAGGTCCTGCCGTCTCTTTCAAATGCGGTCTTCGACATAGATGAGGACATCTCCGGGACTGCAAGGCAGGGGATCCTTGACATGGGCAGGAGTGTGATCCCGGCGCTAACGGAGATCGCCTCGAAGGAAAAAGATGCCGGGCGGCAGAGAGAGCTCGAATCGATAATCCGGGAGATCGACCAGAAAGATCTCATTAAAAAATCTATAGAGGCGGGAGACTGGAACGCGCTTGCCGGGGCAGGACCAATGGCGATCAAATATATCTCCGAAAGGACTAACTCCGCCGATCCGGAGACAAAGAGACAGATGATCTCTGTGATCTCGAGGATCGGGGGAGAAGAGGCAGTCTGCCCCCTCTCGGAGATGCTCTTTGACAATGACGAGAGGATCGCGGTTACTGCACGGCACGGTCTGCTGAATACCGGCGGAGAAGCGATACCGGAACTGGAAAAGATCTGCAGGCAGACCTCAAATCCTGCAAGACGAGAGGCTCTTAAATTCCTTATCAGGGAGATATCGAAAGAGGAGGAGATTGCAACCCTCGTTAAGGAAAAGAGGTGGATAGAGCTCCAGTTAAAAGGTGAGGATGCAATCGACATGATCTCCCAGCTGCTCGAGGACCCGAACCCCGAAAACCGGATGGGAGCAACCAAAGTCTTTGCAGGCATCGATGACATCAGTGCCGTCCGGCCGCTTCTTCACTCACTCTTCGACACAGATCCGGAGATCGTGACGATTGCGAGCTCAGCACTTAAAAAAAGAGGAAAGACGATAATCCCGGTAATCTCAGTGGCAATTATTAAGGAGAAGAACCCTGCAAAAAAGAAGGCCCTTGCAGATCTAATCAGGGAGATGGAGTCGGGCGGCAGCTGAACCCTGAATTATCACCATCAGCAGAAGAACTCGGGTTCCGTATCGGGATCGGTGAGATAATTCATGATCCTCTCGATTACTTCTTTATTCTTCGGCAGCATGATGTGACAGTAGCGGAAAGGCCCCGAGCCGAACTTCTCCTGGTCTTTCGGGATAATATCCGCCCCGGCGCCGGGTATGAACGAATCCACATGCGCAACGACCCCGTCGCCACGGAATGTCGTATCCCATGAGCCGTCTTCACCGAATACCCAGGTTCTCCCGCTGAACGGGGGGAAAAACACAGGACAGCATTCTTCATTGGACGATACGATCACCCTGTACATGATATCGTCACGTGTGCCCGATGCACGGATCTCCATATTCTCCGGGCTTCCGGGACGAAGACCCTGCACGATCAGGTCTTCTTCAGGCTTGTATTTTCTTGGAACGAACACTCCCTCGAGGTTTCGCAGGACCTCCGGGCCGTGGACGGGATCGTTGAATAGCTCTGCCATCGACGAACCGTTGCTCGCGGGGCCTATGCCGATGAAAAACCTGACCTTCTCCTCTTTCGATACACCGTCGATCACCTCAAGCATGTACCTGACGATGAAGCTGCCCGTAGAATGACAGACGATATCGATATAATCATAGTACCCGAGTCTCCTGCGGGTATCCCGGATATAATCGCGGAGAGCCATCGCGATCGCGACAGGCTCGGAACTCTCCATTCCGGTAAAACTGAAATTCCAGTAAGGTATCGATTCATCCTCAAGTTTACTTGCAAGATCTTTCCAGATCTCCGGGCCGCTCTTCCAGCCGTGAACAAGTACTACGGGATACCTTTCAAAGGTCACAGAATAGTATCGCTCTTAGGAACCATATCTTTGACGGATTTATAGGATAACAATCCGGGGTGCGTCGAACAATCCGGATAAAAGAAAGATTTTCAGGAGAATTAATATCTTCTGTTGAAATCGCTTCTCGGGCGCGGCGGGCGGGCTTCATCAATCCGCATCGTGCGTCCTTCATACTCTGTTTCATTAAGGGCGGCCATTGCCTTCTCAGCCTCTTCGGCCGAGCCCATCTCAACGAATCCAAATCCTTTACGTTCAATAATTCTAACGCTTTTAACGTCGCCATATTGAGAAAACAATTCTTCCAACTGTTTTTCAGTTACCGAGTATGTCAGATTGCCGACATACAACTTACTGGTTTCCATAAACGGTCTCCACTAACTAATGGGCACTAAGATTAGATAAACTATACCTTTATTCTCGCCAAAAGGGTATTTTCTCAGTTGTAACGGGAGAAACCGGGAAATAATGGTACCGGCCTGAAGTCCTCCGGCGATCATTTGCCGAAGAAAAAATCGTTATGAAAGATCAGTTGTCACGCTGAAAATGGTTCCGCCTGTGACTGAAAAATACAAACAAGGCGCTTATTGCCGTTATTATGTACCCTACAATCAGTGCGGAGATGAGTGTTCCCTCCCCGAGACCCTTCAGTGTTCCGAAGAAAAAAAACGAAATCGCTCCCGCGGTGAAGCAGAGTGTCGTATCGAATGCGACTTTGACCGTTCCAAACCTTTTTCCGGCTTTTTCCGCGATTATCCTGACAACCGCATCGCCGGGATAGACGAAAGTGCCGGACGTTATCTCCAGGTAGACTCCCAGTGCAAGAACAACGCATCCCGCAAGAAGCGTGATTATTTTCGCGGGATAAAATACCGGATCGACAAAATAAAAAATCAACATCCCGAGATCGATGAAAAACCCGAGAATGAGTCCGACGAATACCTGGAGAGACTGGATCTTCGGAAAACCCTTTCCCAAAATTATGATCTCTATAAGAAGGAAGAATACACCCAGGAGAAAAGCAAATTCACCGAAAGTTACGGGAAATACCAGGCAGAGAACATAGGGAACGCTTGAAATCGGTGACGTCCCGAGATACGATTTTGTTATCAGGCTTATGCCGAGGCCCATAAAAAACAGCCCCAGGATCAGGGTCGAATACCTGGTAAAAACTGATTTTTGATCTGTTGCGCCGGCCATTTTGTATGAGTTCCCCTGACAGATCTGTCCTGAAAAAGCATAAGGATATCACCGGCTTTCCTCCGGGTACTCGTGCTTCTCCCTGAAGAGCCAGTCTTTCAGCAGGAACGGTGTAATTATCGTGCAGATCAGGCTGGCCATGATGATCGATATGAACGCATCCTGCCCGATTATTCCCATCGAAAGTCCGACGAGCGCTATGACCATAGCCATCTCCCCGCGTGGAATCATTCCCGCTCCGACCGTCAGGGAGTCGTGAAGATCCATCCCGGTAGCCCTTGCAGGTATGCTGCACCCGACGAATTTGGAAACAGCCGCAACTACGGTGAGAATGATGATGAACGGAATTATCGCGGTTGTCACCTCGTGAATATCCACGAGAATCCCGAGCGAGATGAAGAATATCGCCGCGAACGGGATGTACAAAAATTCAGATCCCTTCTTGATGCTCAGGCTGTGCTTGAGCGAGACCTTGTTTATGGAAACGCCGGCGATAAACGATCCGATCATGGGGGATAATTCGAAAAAGTCTGCGACAAGTGCATAGATGAATGCGATGCAAAGCCCGAACAGGAATACGAACTCGGGAAAGATCACCGCGATCTCCGATGAATCGACCTTCTCGATAAGCCGATCCACCACGTATAGTCCGAAAAGCGCCGCAGCAGCGATATATGCAATTGGTCTTGCGACCGAAAGAGCAAGATCTACAAACGACGTTGCACCTGAAATAACATCGAGAGTCACCGAGAGGACGATCAATGCCAGGATATCGTCGATTACCGCGGTCCCGATTATCGCGTTTGCGACCTGCGTATGGAGTTTGCCCATCTCCTTGAGAACGTTCGCGGTAATTGCGATGCTCGTCGCCGTAAGTGCGGCCCCGATGAAGAACGATCCTTCGATAGGATATCCTAATGCATCGGCGGTCAGAAAGCCCAAAATCCAGGGGAGGATCACGCCGCAGATCCCGATAAGAAGAAACCTGCCCTTTAGTATGTCGCTGAAATGAAAGTCGAACCCGATTACAAAGAGAATTATGATCGCACCCATCTGTGCAAGGGCACTTACGAGGTCGGTGTAGGTGATCAGACCGAGGACGCTCGGGCCGACGATAAGCCCGAGTATGATCTCCCCGACAACCGCCGACTGGTGAATATACGAAGCGATGAGGTATCCGCCCACGGCGACGAGAAGAAGGAGAGCGATCTGGAATTCGGCATTAACAACGGGCAACGGGTCCATTGGTTCATATTATTTTACAACTTATAGAAAAACCCTCCTTTCACGATGCCGTCAATAACTTCTTCAGGCCGGGGATGGCCGGAGAATTCCCGGTCAGGAATCATTATCAGCAGAAAACCGAATTAATTAGAAAAGAATAATTTTTGAGTAACGATTATGACGGGAACAGACGTAGAGAGCATTATATCGATAATACTTCTCCTGCTTTTCATTGCAATCTTCGCGGGAATATTATTCAGAAAGATAAAAGTGCCCTACACAATCGGCCTTTTCCTGGCAGGTTTTGTAATTACGGCGATATCCCGGAACATTTCAGGAATCGAAAACCTCTTCGATTTTGTGCTCTCATCAGAAATTATACTCTTTCTCTTTCTGCCGCCCATCGTCTTCGAAGCTGCCTTTCATATCAACAAGAGGCTGATGTCAGAGACAATTGCACCGATACTTATTCTTGCAATTCCCGGAGTCATATTTTCTGCATTGGTTGTCGGCTGTATAGTCGGATATGCAACCCCGGTGCCGCTGATATATGCGATGCTCTTCGGGGCCCTGATCTCGGCAACCGACCCTGTCTCGGTCATAGCGCTCTTCAAAAACATAGGAGTTCCTGCAAGACTTACGACTATCCTCGAAGGTGAAAGCGTATTCAACGATGCATCTGCCCTTGTTACGTTCAGCCTTGTTCTCGGGATCATTAGTGTGGGAACCTTCGATCTCTACACAGTTGTCTATGGAACGGAATGGATATTCTGGAGCTTCTTCGGCGGAATCCTCACGGGAATATTCACAGGCATCCTGATTGGAAGTCTCATCGCCCTGTCCGGGAAGGATGCAGTCATATCGTCTGTTATAACGATGATAATTGCATATGCCTCCTATCTCCTGGCGGACTCGCTATTCCAGGTGTCCGGAATAATTGCGGTGCTTACGGCAGGACTAATCGTCGGGTGGTTCTCCTCGATCTGGCTTAAGAAGGAGGAACGCAAAGGGCTGTCGGATTTCCAGGATTTTTCCGCATATCTTGCGAACAGTCTCATATTTCTCCTGATCGGAATTACAACCGCCAACATACTGGCAGTTTACAGCTCCGAAACCGAACTCCTGCTCCTGATTCCTGTCGCACTGGTCGCGGTCTTCATATCGAGGGCCGCGGTGGTCTATATCCTTTCGGGTGTCATGAATCTCTTCAAAGGCAGGGGTTACATCCCGCTAAATTACCAGCATGCACTTTTCTGGGGAGGGCTCCGCGGTGCCGTTGCACTCGCACTTGCGCTCTCGATCAGCGAGAATATGCCGTACAGGGATGAGATCGTGATGATGACAGTCGGGGTCGTCCTGTTTACCGTTATCGTCGAGGGGACGACGACAAAACCGCTTACAGCGAAACTTGGTCTCGACCGGCCGAGCAATATCGCGTTATACGAATATTACAGCGGAATCATCCATGCAAAGACGGCGGGTCTCAAGATTCTCGACAGACTTGAAGCACGGAATAAGGTGGAACCGGTGATTGCCGGCAGGATCAGGGATGAGTATTCCCGTGAGATTACAGATGCCCGCAGCGGCATACAGGAAATATACCAGAATATTCTCCCGGATGACGAAGTTTTAAAAAAGTTCCTGTGGATTCGGCTGATTATGGTTGAGAGGAGTTTCTACGAGGAGTTTTATGAAGGCGGTTATATCTCTGAGATCGTTCTTGACGAGATGAGGCATTTCATCAATCTCAGGCTGGACGATGTAATGGCAGGAATTGTGCCTCCGCGTGATATTCTCAAACCTGATTCCCCGGAATACAGGATCTCTATGAAAACAGCAGCCGTCCTCTCGGGGACATTTAAGAACTCCCATTTTGCCAAAAACCTGCGAAAATTCATACTTACAACCGAATACCAGAAATATATTGTATTGAGTTCTGCGGCCACGGAGGTGGAGGGTGCCATGGACATTATCACTTCAGAACTGGATTTCCCGGAGAAAATTGTGGACGAGGCCGGAAAAGAACTGCACAGGATCTCGGAGAGGTCGGAGAAGAGAATCGAAGATATGTCAGCGAGGTACCCCGAGCTTTCAAAAGATATCGAGGACTACTATTTCCGGCTTTCTATTATGATGAAGGAGGAGAAGGAATATTCGGGCATGAAGGAAAAAGGGCTTGTATTTCCGAATGTATATCATAAACTCCTGGAAAAGATCGAGAAAGAGAGAGCCGGGCTTGAGGAACATATATTCAATATTGTCTGATCTGAAAAACAAGTTTTTTTCTGAAATCACCAGGTTGGCAGATATCAATTTTCACAGATTTTTCCCAGGAAACAGAGCGATCGAAAGGTCGATCTTAATTTTGTCGTAAATAGATCTGATAACTGGGCCTCCGATTTCAATGTGTTATACTTTATAAAACTAAAACTCACAGTTTAGATCGGATACTGATAGCGGGTAAATGGTCAATATGGAAAATCTAAGCGCAAACGTAAGCGAAAGAGCCAATCTTATCTTGTCGATAGCAGATAAACTGACCGGAACATACAAACCTCATGAATATGGAGAAGTGATTCTTCCCCTGACTGTCATAAGGCGTTTTGACTGTGTACTTGCAGATACAAAAGATGCCGTTCTTGAGAAGAATTCCAAAGTAAAAGCAGTTGCAATGAAAGAGACATTTCTCCAGAAAGCGTCCGGCTATTCGTTCTACAATACAAGCAGATTCACATTTCAAAAACTGCTGGATGACCCCGACAATATAGAGACACTCATCAGAAAACTTGAAGAATACAAAAATTCCCTGATCTATGAAGCCGTGACCGGGAAGATGGATGTTTGCCAATGACGGAAAAAGAGAAGAAAATACCTATAGGCTCTGAAACGGCAATAAAAATATTCGACCAGAAAAATATCAGGACAGCATGGGATAGTGAGAATGAGAAATGGTATTTCTCAATCATCGACGTACTGGCAGTACTTACTGAAAGCAAAAATCCCACAGCATATTGGAGAAAACTTAAACAGCGACTCAAAACAGAGGGAAACCAAACCGTGACAAATTGTCACGGTTTGAAGATGTCTGCTCCGGACGGGAAAATGAGAATGACTGATGTTGCCGACACGGAACAACTGTTCAGGCTTATCCAGTCAGTACCCTCCCCTAAAGCAGAACCGTTTAAGATATGGCTTGCAAAAGTAGGAAAAGAAAGGGTAGATGAGATCGCCGATCCGGAACTTACGATAGACAGGGCTCTTCAGACCTACCGAAGGAAAGGATACTCTGAAAAGTGGATAAATCAGCGATTAAAGACCATTGAAATCCGTAAAGAGTTAACGGACGAATGGGATCGTGCAGGAATTGAAAAAGGAACAGACTATGCGATATTGACAGATGAAATCACTAAAGCATGGTCCGGAATGACAACAAAAGAATATAAACAGTTAAAAGAGCTAAGAAAAGAAAGCCTCCGCGACAATATGACAAATCTTGAACTTGTCCTGAATATGCTTGCAGAAGCTACTACAACAGAGATATCCAAATCAGAAAATCCATCAGGACTTTCAGATAGCCAGAAGATTGCAAACCGTGGAGGGAAGGTAGCCGGAACTGCCCGCAAAGAGATTATAAAACAAACGGGAAAAGATCCTGTAACTTCAAAGAAGGATACAGAACAGCAACTTTCAAACGCGGAAAACGCAGAGATAAACTAAATTCCGATCGAGCTTAAATTTCTAAAGAAAACCGTATGAAGATTTGAGTCTAAATATGGAAATTTCGGGATCTCAGTAACTTTTTGATAAATACAGATTAAACTTGCCCAAGTTAGCAGGTAAACATCACGCCCTTACAGGAATGCCTGCACTATACATTACAACATCCACCAAAACGTAAGATCTGATATAAGGACTCAGATACCTCTCCCGAGACAAGTTCGACCCCCCTTCCGAACGAACTTATGATATTTACTTTGTATTCCGGAAGTCATAATAGAGATTTCTCAGATGCATTCATGAAACGAAGGTTTCATACACTGTTTCATTTAGATCACAAAGCGATTTAATGCTAAATCATCACAAACACATAAAAATAAATCAAAACCCGAAAAAAGGTTTTAGGTGAACACCAATCAGGTGTCAAAACATCATTTGTGAACTCACATAGATCTCCTGAGAATCACCCCTCGACAATCTCGAAAAATTTCAGCGCAGCGGGAGCATGATCTTTTATCTCATCGTAGAAATATGTGCCCAGTGCCGCATCCGAATCCGCAATCGACTGTTTCAATGTCCGGACAAGCCATCCCTTTAAAGTGCCTTCGTTGTCAAGAGAGTTCATTACGACGACGACGGCCTCATCAACTTCCTGTTTGTTTCTCCAACGGTATCCCATTTTTACACCTCCGGGAAATGATGTAATGTTTTCCTGAAGATATTTAGATTTTATTGAGGTGTCAGGGTTGCAATATCTCAAAATTGTTTTGCAGATCCCAGGATTCAGTATCCACACATCCCAAGGTATAGGACGAGATTTCGTTCTAAAAAAATCCATTCCGAACCTGCCATGAGCTTATGACATCTCTCCGCTCAGGGGATACCCGCCTATCCCCTGAGCGGCATATCACCACGAAGAGGCCCCGAGGTCGGGGCCGATCCGCGGGTCTGCAGGGCGGCACGCGGCGAGGGGTTGCCTGCGATAAAAGAAAAAAATAAAATTAAAAATTATTCTTCCTCAGCCTGCCCCGGCTCGTCGAATCCAAGAAGGGTAGTTATCCATCTCGTGTCCGGACTTCCCTGCAGGAGAGCGATGATTATTACAGTGAACGGAACCGAGAGAAACAGCCCCACAGGACCGAGAACCCACGACCACAGGATGATCGTAACGATTACGATCAAAGGCGGAATCTGGAAACTGTCTGCTGCAAATTTGGAGAATACGAAATTTTCAACCACCGCATTAATTATGCAGATGCCTACGATCACCACGGCCGCACCCCATACCCCGAGCTGGAGCCAGGCGAGAAATATCGCGGGGATTGAAACAATTATCAGGCCGACATACGGGATGTAGCTTAAAATAATCGCCATAAGACCCCAGAAGACCGCCATATCGATCCCGAGAATATACAGCATTCCCCCGAACGATGCCCCGAGAACAACATTCGTCTTGGTCTTTACGACGAGCCATTTGATGATATTAGAGATAATGACTTTTACATTCTCGACCTTACCCGAGCCTTCCCCGTAAACTTTTTCAATCCTTCCCGGCATTTTGTGCACTTCAAGGAGAGCGAAGCACGTTATTACAAGAATGAAGAAGAGATCCATGGCAAGCATCGATCCTCCTGCGACAACCTCAAGAACCATTTTTGAAATTGCATTCCAGTCGGGTTTCAGGACAGATGCGACCATATCTCCTGAAATATTGAACCTGGCCAAAATATCCATCAACTCCGAGAGTCTCTCTGTCAGAAGGGATTCGTATTCCGGCAGTCTCGATATGAAAACGTACAGGGATTCATAGATCAGGAATACGAAAGCCAGGATACAGACGATATAAAGAATTATAATTATCGTCACCGAAAGGATATCGGAAAGCCCGGCCTTGTTCAGCCTCTTCATAATAGGAATTCCAAGAAGAGTAAGGATCACGGATATCAGCATAATATTTATGAAATAGGCCGCACTTTTCATCCCGATCAGGATTACAAACAGCAAAGCGATCGACAGGAGAGGATAGAGCAGGTTCTTTAAATTTTCAGGAGTTCTCATCTTTACAACCAGTCCGATTATTAATATTTATCCGTGGCTTAAAAATAAATTCTGATTGCCATCCGGAATCTCCAGATCCATCTATAGGTGTCCGGCATATATGGAAAATCAATTAGAATAATATTTTAACCATTACTGATGCAATATTGATTATCCATATAGCAGTTATTTGGAGTTCAATAATTTAATAATAATATAACCAGAATTATAGGATGGGATTGATCGATGGGCAGATTATGGGCGGCCGTTTTTCTTCTGTTAATAGTAGTAACTATTATTCCCGGCCACGTTTCATGCCTGGAAGAAAGCGATCTGGAGCAGATTCTTTATATCAACTCATATGATTTCGATTTTTCATGGAGTAAACTCATGGCGGACGGAGTCCATGACGGTATCATTTCCGGTTTGAACGAGAGCGAAAAACCCGGGGTGTATGTTCTTACCGAGTTTATGGACTCAAAATTCATCTCTGACGATATTCATTTCAGGAATCTCTACAACCTTTACTCATACAAATTAAAAGGCAACAAACCCGGTGTAATTATCGTATCGGATGACAATGCACTCAGGTTTATGAGAGAATACGGAGATGAGATGTTTCCGGGAGTGCCGGTAGTTTTTACAGGCATAAACGACTATGATTGGATTCTCGATGATCTGCCTGCCAATTATACCGGAATAATCGAAAAAACTCCGATCGAAGAGAATATAGATCTGGTTCTCAGGCTGCACCCGGATTTGAATACAATATACTTTGTGACCGACGATACATTCACAGGGAAAACCGTCCGCAGACAGACCGAAAATATCACGAAAAAATATGAAGACAGGATTGAGGTCAGGTATTCGGGCCAGGGGCTGAGTACAGGGGAAATGCTCCGTGAAGTGCAGGAACTCCCCGACAATTCGGCAGTAATCTTCTTCACTTACAGCATCCTGAACGAAAACGGGGATAAGATGTACCCCGACCGCTACATCATCACTCTCATGAATCAGAATCGAATCCCGGTATATACTGTAATGGACCAGTACAATAAACTGGGAGTTTCCGGAGGTTACCAGATATCCGCATATGAACTCGGGAAAGCGGCATCCGAAAAGGCCATGAAAATAATCCATGGAACCGATCCGAATGACATCCCGGTTGAAACAGAAACACCCTCCAAAATTGAACTTAATTACGACGATATTAAAAAATACGATATAAAAGACGACAATATCCCGTCGGAAACCGAATTCTTCAACAGACCTTCATACATGGTTGCCATCCCGAAAAATTTCGCAACCGCGATAGTAATCCTGATATTGTCTCTTGCAGCCATCCTGCTCATCTCTCTTGTCTACAATAATAAGCTAAAAAAGACCGAGATCGAACTTAAAGATTCGCTCGACGAGAAAAATATCCTTCTAAGAGAGATCCACCACAGGGTCAAGAACAATCTGGCCGTGATAACAAGTCTCGTAGAAATGCAGTCCATGAATTCGATGGAGACCGAAACGAAACAAAAACTCAGGGATATGGGCAACAGGATAATATCGATGTCTATTATCTATGACAACCTGTACCAGTCGGGAAATCTTTCAAAGATCAATATCAGGACCGTTTTCATGACCCTCGGAGAGAAGCTTATCCAGGACTATAGTATGGGGATCGATATTCATTTTGAGGTAACCGGTGAGGACTGCCTGATCAGCCCCGACAAAGCGGTCCCTCTCAGCCTGGTAATTAACGAAATAATAGGAAATTCATTGAGATTTGCATTTGCAGGAAAAAAATCGGGCGAAATCCGGATCAACTATACCTGTAAAGACGAAATCCTCAACATAAGAATCTCTGATAACGGCATCGGAATCGACCGGCCGTATATCGAAGGCGAAACGGAATCCATCGGTCTCGATCTCATCAGGAACATCGTATCACTTCAGCTCAACGGAACAGCAGAGATCCGCAGCGACGGCGGTACGATCTGGATCATCAGCTTTCCTACAGACAACGATTAATCTTTTCTTCCCGCAAACCCGACGATTTTTTTCCAGTCCGATAATTTCTCTTCATACGTGTAGCCGGCATTTGCAGGGCTTGTCGACATGAGGACCACTACGGTAATATCCGGATATTCCGGCAGATCGCCGTAGATCTTTTTGAACCACCTTCCGGCACCGGTGACTCCGTTTAATGCGATGCATTTTATCGTCGGATTTTCACGCAGGAATCCGGGGATGTCATTGGGGACGACATCCTTTATTCCCGAATCGCTGCTGCCCTCCCTCGAGCACCCGGATATGACATCCCATAGTGCAATTCCATGATTCGAAAGCTCTGCAATCCTCCGGCCATACGGAAGATCCCGGTCTATCCCGAACAGGGATTCCATAATTTGCCAGAAATTGTTCCGCTTATTTGCATAATATTCTCCCTTTTCAAGAGAGATGACAGACGGAAAACTCCCGAGGATCAGGACGGAAGGGCCTTTTCCCGACAGCGGTCTTAGTCCTGGAGAAGCATTTGCAGGCATGTTTTGTTCATTATTGATTCTTCTTTTACTCTGTATAGCCCTGCCGCCCTGATTATGGTAAAAGATTATATTTCATGCGGTCTCTTCTATTTAATCAATGAAAACCGGGATCATCCTGATTGCGGCGATAATAATTACTGCGATAACGATCTGTCCGGCTGCTGCTATATCAGTTGAAGAGATCGATACCGGATCACTGGACATTCCCGAACTTGAAGCCCTCGATTTTTCCGAAACCCCTCTTGGCAGTCTCGAATCGCTGCTCACTTATTCAGAGAGGCTGATAAAAGCGGCCGAAGCACTACTTGATTTCATTGGTAGTATATTCAGCATGCTCGGCATGGAAGACAACACCGATGTCGAAAATCTGCTGAATATATTTGAGGATGGAATGAACCTGACCAAAAAATGAAGGATCGAAATATATTTCCGTGCTTTATAATTGATTACCTGTGAGTTTATCACTTCAGTTGCTCACAACCTTGAAATGCTCCCCGGGAACGGTTATTTCAAAACGTGCCCCGACACCTTCTTCTCCGGTCTCGCAGATGGAGATCCCCGTTATCGAAAGGATCTCCCTCGATAAGAAAAGTCCGAAACCGGTAGTTTTTCCAAACCCTTTTTCAAATATTCTTTCCTTATCTGAGTCCGGGATACCTGTCCCGTTGTCCTCCCACAATATCTTCAGCAGATCGCCGGATATTTCGCAGCCGACCCGGACTTCGGTTGCCTCGCCATGACGGATCGTGTTGTCCATCAGGTTTAAAAACACCTTCTCGAGCATAGGATCCGCGTTCACCTCGATATTCCTGCAATCGTTATAAAGAACCACTTTCTCGTTTCCGGAATCGCTGATCAATTCCCGGATATCTATCCATACGGGTTTGTTGACTCCGAGGTTCTCGTATTCCCGTGTAAATTCTATATGACGCTGGATAGCCGAAGAGGCCTTTTTTATATAATTGAGGCAGTCCGCTCCCGGCTGATCCAGGATGTGATCTTCTGCAATTTCAAGGAAACCCTTAATCACCATCAGCTGGTTCAGGATGTCGTGACGTGTGATATCGGAGAGAATATTGAGTTTCCTGTTCGCAAATCTCACTGCCTCTTCTGCAGTTTTTCTTTCTGTAATATCCTCAACAACTGCCAGGCAGAATGGCTTTCCTCCCATCAGGATATATCTCGATGTGAAACTGCAGAGGTTTATCTCCCCGCTTTTTTTGCGGCAATTTATCTCGTAATTATCGATGCTGCCTTTTTCCCTCATCGCAGCAAGCAATAATTTATACTGATTGTTATCCTGGAAGATCCCAAGCTCCTCGGGTGTTTTTCCGATGGTCTCTTCCACGGAATAGCCGGTTTGGCTTACGAACTTTTCATTGACATCCGTAAATTTCTGGTCGGTCCCTGATATGAGAGTCAATACAAAGGGGCTGTTCATAAAAACAGTAGTGAACTTATTCTCCGATTCCTTCAGCTGCTCTTCAATCTCCTTTTGTCCTGTAACGTCCCAGATGAAAACCAGCATGGCTTCTGAATCGTTAAAATGGATCTTCTTTCCTATGCACTCGATCCAGATCTCCCTTCCCGCTTTATTTATGATCTTATAGCCGACAGGGTACCGGTCTATGCCCTGTAAAACACAACCCAGATCCTTTTCAAGTCCGGCGCGGGATTCGGGTGCGATATAATCCATAATATTTGCTCTCCCCGCCAGGGATTTGGAATCTTTTACATCCAGAATCCGGCTGGTTTCCATATTGGCAAAGAGGATTTTGCCTGAGAAATCCACTACCAGGATGCCGTCCAGGGAAAGATCGACAAGTGTTTTGAACTTCGTTTCGCTTTCGCGAAGCTCCTTTTCACTCTTTACCAGTTCGTCGTAATTCTGCCTGAGCTCTTCTTCAGAAGCGGCAAGCTGTTCATAGGCAGCATTGAGTTCTTCGGTCTTTTGGAGAAGTTCCTTCTTAGTCCTTTCATACTCGGCAATGGACCTGGCCTGCCGGAGATTATGATAGGTGGATTTTGAAAGCTGATTCGCCATCGCGAACAATGCCTTTGAGACGTTCTCAAATCTCTCCGTCGACATTGATGGTACTTCATAATATGCATCGAGGAAGACATTTTCGTCAGCACCGATCTTCCGGGCATATTCGAGCATCTTCTCTTCGGTCTGGGCTTCGTTTCGGACCTGGCCGGCGAGCCAGTTTGCAATGTGCCTGCCATTGACGATAATACTCGCACCGGCATCCCAGAGGCCGCCGCTTAAGCACTTCTGCACCGTCGGACCGTCAGGATTAGGTTTCCCGATGGTCGCATTGGAGATAAAACAATTTTTGCAGCCGTACTCGCTTTTCCTGATAACATCCCTGCACAGCCGGGTGAAATTGCTGGGTTTAGTGATGGGTGTTCCGTCGGGACGGGTAATTATCGATGCGACGCCGGCACCTGTTGAGAAATCGTCCTGGATCCGCTGGATTTCATCGATATCGAACAGATCCTCGAACTCTATGTTGCCTTCCGCCGGCGGCTGAGTCAGCATTATCACGCGTTTTTCAAGTGCCTCCTCCGCTCTTTTGCTTTTTACTGCGCTTTTTATCTTATGCGCCAGTTCGGCATACTGTGATTTGGGATCTCCGCCTTTCTGGAGATAAAAGTCCGCGCCCTCGTTTAACGCCTCTATTACAACCTCTTCCCTGCTTTTTCCAGTAAAAATAATAAAAGGAATTCTGTTGCCGGCACTCCGGAGAGATTTCAGCAGTCCGATACCGTCCATGCCGGACATCTGGTAATCGGAGACTACTGCATCAAAGGGTTTTTCCGACAAAAGCTTAAGGGCATCTTTCGCATTTCCTGCTGTTGTTACTGAAAAACCGCCTGTTTTCTCAAGGAATAATTTGCTCATATTAAGAAGAACCGGCTCGTCATCGACATAAAGAAGTGATATGCCGGAATCCTCCTGCTCCCCGTATGACATAATTATCGTTCCATCATTCTTAGACAGTAAATGATAATACTCCAGATCATGATAAACTTTAAGGAATTGATGTGGCAATTTTTCGAGCAAAATGCCAGTTTATTTCAATATTTGTACAAATTTTGAATAATATTTATTTTTATAATATGAAAAATTGTGTTTTTTCACTGTTTCATAACTATTAATTCTTTATTGCTCCACGCCCGGGGATGTCGTTACAATATTGGCCCACGGATACGAAGATAAAAAAAATATACGGATAATTTTTCTTCATCATTTCAATCAGCCTGCGCTTCGATCTTTTCCGGGTTGTATTTGACCAGTACGAACATTATGGCGGCGAAAAATACTATGACAGGAAATGTAGCGAGCGCCGTCGTCAGGCCGAAATGGTCGGCGATAATTCCGGAGACCGAAACCCCGATCCCGCCTGCTCCCATGGCGATTCCCATGAACATACCTGATATGAGGCCGATTTGGGTGGGAACCAGCTCATGAGCCATCGATATCGTCACTGCAAAGGAGGACCAGAGGAGGAATCCGAACAGTATAATGAAAAGGATCAGCAGGGCGCCGTGGGTGACGAGGATTGCGGCAAAAACAGGAACGGCCGCGAATGTTGTTGCAACGACCACAGGTTTTCTTCCGAACCTATCGGAGAGCGAACCGCCGAGAAGCTGCCCCACAACTCCTGCCAAAAGCATAACACTGACTAAAAATGTCGCATCTATGAGCGAGTAGCCCTCCAGGACGAGGAATGTCGGTATGAAAGTCATGGCCCCAAAGGTGGCCCATGCACGGAGTGTTGCACCGGAGAAGAGGAATATAACGGGCTTCCAGTTCTCCCGGCCGGATGCGGAAGTCACTACGGTCTTCTTGTGAGTCTCGGGAATCGGCCTGAACATGAGAACCAGTGCACCGGCGATCGCCGGGATCACGAGCCACGTTATCGATGATATGCCGCCGTACGACAGGGCGAGACCGCCGACTATAGGACCGAGTGCCTGGCCGAGATTCCCTCCTACGGTAAAAAAAGATGTGAGACGCCCGCGGGTCCCCGGAGTTGCAAGGGCATCCACCTTGCAGAGTGCACCGGGATGAAATGTCGCATGCCCCATCGCCGATATGGCAACGCACCCGAGCATTACATAATAGTGGTTGGAGACAAGACCGAGTAATGCGATACCGCAGCCGGATAACAGCAGCGAAATGATGATGCTGATCCTGAGACCCTTCCTGTCGGCGAGGCTTCCGAAGACGGGCTGGAGTACGGATGAAAGCAGGCTGTGCATCGTCGGGAGGAGTGCGGCCTGGAAATAACTGTAGCCGAGAGTCGTGATCAGTACCGGCTGCAGTGCCATAAGGACAGGGAAATAGATGTCGTTGACCATGTGCGCAAATCCGAGCTGAATAATCTCCCTGAAATTTCCAGGGAGGCTTAACAGGCCGGGCTTTGCATTCGCATCTTCCGCACTCATTCAGATCGCTCCGTTCCGCTGACTTTTTTATTCGCAGAGAGATCACGGATTTGCTGATCGTAGACCGATTCCATTGCAGAAAAAACCCTGGAAATTACTTCCAGTTCCTCTTTTTTCAGGGTTCCGACACCGGCAGCGATTCTCTTGTAAACATCCGCATGGGTCTTCTCGTGGCACCTGAATGCAGTCCGTCCTTTTTCTGTAAGCTCGAGAGAGACTTCTTTATCATTTCTAAGTCCCCGGACTTTTTTCACGAGACCGCGGCGGGCCAGTTTCGCCACCATCTGCGATGCGGCGGAAGGAGTTATTCCGAGAATTTCGGCAATAATCCTGTTGTTGTTCTCTTTCGTACTTCCGATGGCCTGGATAGCATGGATCTCCGATAATTTCAGCGGGTCGTCGATCCCGAAATCACGGGGAAGATTCTCCATAATATTCATCTTATTCCGTATTCTCATCCATACCCCGTATAGTTCGGCGAAGTCGGATGGTCGCGATTCTGCAACAGTCATTGTTTAGTTACTTAATGATTAAGCTACTTAATAATATTCCCGATCGTGACCGGGAGAATATTTACTGGGAGTTATTTTCAGCCCGATAAATTGCTATCGCGCCGAAATTTGTGTAAAACCCCCATGACAGGCAATTCCATCACGCAAAACCGATGAAAATCTACAAAGTTTATTTGGACTAAAACAAGGGATCTAAAAGGTCTCAATCCGGATTTCCAAACGAAACTAAATTAAACAGCCTGGGGACCCTTGCCGGTCCCCTGGGCGTGCCATAAGGAGAATATCTTCAGGCAAGGCCCCTGGGTAGGGACCGTCCGGCGGCCCGTCCGCCGGTGCCGGGGTTGCCGGAGAAAGACATGAGACAGCAAAGTGCCAAAAAGTTTATTGGAATTTGGGTAGGGATCTAAAGGATCCGGACCTTGATTTTTATAGCAAAAATGTGAATTAGGTCCGGAGATCGTTATATGACGATCTCTCGATCTTCCGGCGGATCGTTGGGATAATCTAATTTACCAGGTTCATTGATCCTTCACTGCAGCCGTCTACTCCTCGCATTTGAACTCGATCTCGTCGTACATGTGCTCGTAGCCCCAGTGACACAGCTGGTCAAGGATCGGTATCAGCGAGAGTCCTTTTTCGGTCAGCGAGTACTCGACCTTCGGCGGGACCACGGGGTACACCTTCCGTGTAATCAGGCCGTCGTCTTCGAGTTCGCGAAGTTCTTTGGTGAGCATTCTCTGGGTGATCTTCGGCTGGATGCCCCTGAGGATCTGGCTGAAACGCAGCGTCCCGTCTTTCAACTCATAAAGGATCAGGGGTTTCCATTTGCCCCCGATTACGGCTATGGCGGCATCGAATCCCCAGGCATATTTGTATTGTTTTTCAGATGGCTCTTCCATTGGTATACATCCTGTACGTATGTAACATTTCACATGAAAATCACGTTGTGATTTACATGAAACAGTCCATGAAACCTTTGTTTCATAAACGTTTTAGTAAATACCAACTATATAAGACATACATCGCAAACATATAACCGGATAACCGGCGGATACAGCTTATAACCGGAAAGAGCGATGAAATGAAAGATCATACGAAAAAGAAGGACCAAAACGATCTCTCCTTAAAACAGAAAAAAGACATCTTCGAACGCGACCGGTCAGGAGAACTGGTCCGGACGGACGACCCGGAATTCCCTAAAATGAGCGATGCGATTCGCCGTGCCAGAAAGATCACGGCCCGCATGAATACTTCATATCATGATGACGATGAAGCCAGGGAGTTATTCAGCGAGCTGGTCGGTTACGAGGTCGATCCCTCCTCACGTGTGACCCCGCCGTTTTACACCGATTTCGGCCAAAATATTAAAATCGGGAAGAATGTCTTCATAAATCACGCCTGCACATTTATGGACCGGGGAGGTATTACAATTGAGGACGATGTCAAGATCGGTCCCTGTGTCAATCTTCTCACGACCAACCATCCACTGGACCCGTCCGAAAGAAAGGCAACGATCTCCAATCCAATATGGATTAAAAATAATGTTTGGATCGGTGCAGGAGCGACGATCCTGCCGGGTATAACAATCGGAGAGAACTCGGTCGTCGGAGCGTCAGCGGTTGTCACCCGTGATGTACCGCCTGATACGATCGTCGCAGGAGTGCCTGCAAAAATTATAAAATCACTCGGTGATCTTTAATTCAATCTAGTTCATTTTAATCCGGTACAATATTGCCTGCCCGCAGCAGATCATACCGATCTTTCGTTTGGGCAGGGAGAACTATTTTCGCCAACTCATTTTTCTGGCAGGAAAGACGCAAAAAGCCTCTATACACCATTTAGTATGCGGAGTGTTAGTATGTATCATATCTGTTTGTATCCGTTAATTATAGTATACCACATAATCAGTAACCATGGGTTTTGAAAGAAGCTACCCATAACCCAGAAAGAGATCGCTTCCACCCATATCTTTATGATAGAAAAGAGCAAGGAGGATTTTACATGAGCTTCATGATGTATATTCCAACAAGGATTCTGTTCGGGGCAGGCCAGCTGAACAACCTGCACGAACAGAAACTTCCCGGCAAAAAAGCCATGATAGTCATAACAAGCGGAACCTCGGCAAAAGAATACGGGTACCTTGCAAGAACAAAAGATCAGCTGAAACAGGCCGGTGTGGAGAGTGTCGTATTCGACAAAGTCCAGCCCAACCCGCTGAGATCGACGGTCATGGCAGGTGCAGCCTTTGCAAAAGAGCATGGCTGTGATTTCGTTGTGGCTCTTGGCGGCGGAAGCTGTATCGATGCGTCAAAGGCGATCGCCATCATGACCACCAACGACGGAGACTACTGGGACTATATCTTCGGCGGAACGGGAAAAGAGAAATTAATGACGAACAAGCCCCTGCCCGTCGTCGTTATCTCAACCACGTCGGGTACTGGCTCCGAAACGGACCCCTGGGCTGTCGTAACACACGAAACCCGTCATGAAAAGATCGGTCTGGGCAATGACGACACGTTCCCCGTCCTCTCGATTGTAGATCCCGAACTGACGAAGACAGTGCCGCCGGACTTAACCGCGTACCAGGGTTTCGATGCATTGTTCCACAGTGCCGAGGGCTATGTATCCAAGGGAACCAATCTGATGAGCGATGTCTTCGCTATCAATGCGATTGAAAATGTCGGGCGAAATCTCGCAAAGGTTGTCAGGAACGGGGACGACATCGACGCACGCGAAAAAGTCACCTTCGGAAACATCCTCTCGGGAATGCTCGAGACAATCGGTGCAGTCACAAGCCAGCACGCCCTCGAACATGCGATGTCCGCCTATCACCAGGAGCTCACCCACGGTGCAGGCCTGATAATGATCAGCAGGGCGTACTTCACGAAAGTTATCGAAAGACACGTGGCGGACGACAGGTTCATAGCTATGGCAAAGGCCATGGGAATGGAAGACGCCAAAGATCCGATGGACTTCATAACGATGCTTTCGAAACTCATGGAAGAGTGCGGAGTTTCGGACCTGAAGATGTCGGACTACGGGATCAAACCCGAAGAATTCGAAACTCTCGCGAAGAACGCGAAGGAGACTATGGGAGGGCTCTTCCTCACCGACAGGAGCGAGATGAGCATCGAGGACTGTGTCGCAATCTATGCCGATTCCTACCGGTGAGAAAGGAGATAACGGCACGAAAAAGGGGATCGGAATTCGATGAAGAAAACGGTCGGCCCGACATTATTACTGGTGGCGGTACTTGCAGTGGCGATCTTTTCCCTGGTGTTTATGTCCTGGGATACTGATAGCAGTGGCCCGGAAGGGACGCCGCAGGAAGAAAGCGATCAGCCCGGCATGCCCGGCGAAGGTTCAGGAACACCGGTTACGGGAGACAATACGATGAACAGCACACCAGATGCAAGGATAAAACTGTCATTCGACAACGATGAAGTAATCGTGAAGATGTACGACAATCCTACGAGCAGAGATTTCTTAACATTACTTCCCTTAACGCTGACCTTCGAAGACTATTCGGGGACCGAAAAGATCAGCAGTCTGCCGAAAAGATTGTCGACTGAGGATGCACCCGCAGGAAGCGATCCTTCGGCAGGAGATTTTACCTACTATTCTCCCTGGGGAAATCTTGCGATATTCTACAACGACTTCGGTTACTCGGGAGGACTTGTCATATTAGGCACGATCGAATCGGGAACTGAAAAGTTAGGAGAAATCGACGGGGATTTCACCGTTAGAATTGAGAGAATCGAATGAATCCGTGACACGGATTGAAAACAGAATGAAAATCAAGATGATCCAGATAAGGCGATAAATATGAAAATTCCGGAAGAATTTGAGAAAAGAATAATCTTTCCTGTAGGAGAGAAGATCGAGAACGAGTATTTTTCGGGAACGGCATGGCTTTCCGTCCTCGTCCCCCCTGAAACCACATTCAACTGCCCGACTTTCAACGTAACATTCGAGCCGGGCGTAAGGAACAACTGGCACAGGCACCCGGGCGGCCAGATCCTGCTTGTCACGGGCGGAAAGGGCTATTTCCAGGAAAAAGGAAAGGAGGCACGGGTGTTAAAAGAAGGCGATGTGGTGAAGATCCCGCCGGATGTAAAACACTGGCACGGTGCGGCAAAGGACAGCTGGTTCTCCCATATCGCCATAAGCACGAATATGCAAAAAGGCGATGCCGAATGGATGGAACCTGTAACTGATGAGGAATATTCAAAATTACCATAATTTCGTCCGTTGATGAGAAAAAAAGTTTATGAAACAAAGGTTTCATGGACTGTTTCATGTAAAACCCCCATGATGGGCGATTCCATCACACAAAAACCGATAAAATCTACAAAACCTGTTGGAATCAGGACAAGAGATCTAAAGGGTCTCAATCTGGATTTCCAAGCAAAACGTTCATGAAACAAAGTTTCATGCACTGATTCATGTAAATCATAAAGTGATTTGCATGTAAAAGCAAATAAACAGCTCAGGGGACCCTTGTCGGTCCCCCGAGCGTGCCATGAGATGGCTATCTTAAGGCAAGGCCCCTGGGCAGGGGCCGTCCGGCGGCCTGGCGCCGGTGCCGGGGTCGCCTGAGATAGACATGGACATTAGAGAGCTAAAAAGTTTGTTGGGATTAGGGCAAGGGATCTAAAGGGTCCTGGTCCTGATTTCTATAGTAAAATTCAAACGAACCGGAGGTAAAAAAATGCCGGAAATTACAGAGAACAAAAAGAAAGCCAATAAAAAGACCTTTGAAGTCAGTGAAAAGGTAACTGTAGAAAGCGTATCCTACAAGAACAAATACGGAATAATCGTTGCAGCGGACATGTATTTGTCAAAAGACATCGACAAGTCGAAAAAATATCCGGCTCTCGTTATAGGCACACCCTATGGCGGTGTAAAGGAGCAGGGTGCCGGAATATACGCGCAAAATATGGCGGAACGGGGATTCGTTGCCATTGCATTCGATGAATCCTATAACGGGGAAAGCAGCGGAAGACCGAGACATATCTCATCTCCGGACCTGTTCGTCGAAGATTTCAGTGCAGGAGTAGACTTCCTGGGGACACGCCCGTTCGTTGACAGGAACAGGATCGGAGCCATCGGCATCTGCGGAAGCGGAGCGTTTTCAGTCACTGCAGCCCAGGTGGACCCGCGTATCAAAGCAGTAGCGACTGCAAGCATGTACGACATGAGCAGAATGATACGAAAAGGCTGGGAAGATTCAATGACCGATGAAGAGCGTGCCCGGGCGCTGGTTCAGCTGGGCGAACAGCGCTGGAAGGACTTTGAAAACGGAACTCCGTTGCTGCCTGAAGGATTCCCTGGTGAACCGGCCGATTCAATCCCGGAGGGACTGGACCCGATTCTGAGTGAATTCTTTGAATATTACGGAATGAAACGCGGGCATCATCCGAATGCAGGAGCTGCATTCACAGTGACGAGCAGCATGTCATTTATGAATTTCCCGTTGATGAATTACATCGACACCATCTCACCGCGGCCGATCCTGTTCATCATCGGTGAGAATGCACACTCCAGGTATTTTAGCGAAGATGCCTATAAAATGGCCGCCGAACCAAAGGAACTCTACATCGTCCCGGGTGCGAGACATATCGATCTCTACGACGGAGGAGACAACAACTATATCCCCTTCGACAAACTGGAGTCGTTCTTCAAAGATAATTTAGGGAAAGATTATAATTTGACACAGGGTGCGTAGAGCAGTCAGGTCAAGTTACTGAAGAAGAATATGGTGAGTAGGAATAATCTGAAAACTCACCATCGATTTTTTTTTTTTTGCTGTTTTATCAGCCGGATATAATCTCTCAAAATTATTTTTACATATCTGATTTTTTGTCGGTCCTCTTGAGCATAGGCATAGCAAAGAATTCTTTCCGGAGGAGAATATTCCATAAGCCTCATGAGCTCACCGCGTCTCTCCGCCCAGGGGATACTCGTCTATCCCCTGGGCGGTTTATCATGATAGAGAGGCCCCGAGGTCGGGGCCGATCCGCCGGCCTGCGAAGCGGCTGGCGGCGAGGGGTGCCAATATGTGTTTGAAGAATATAATTGAAAATTAAAATTGCGTCTCGGCCATGTTCTTCCGGGTTGAACATGGAAGAAATTCAATCGTTCTCATCGCAGAGAAACTCGATATCGTCTCTCATGTGTTCGCATCCCCAGAGACATAGCTGATCGAGAATCGGCATCAGCGACTTCCCGGTTTCAGTAAGCGAGTACTCGACCTTCGGCGGAACCACGGGGTAGACTTTCCGGGTAACAAGCCCGTCGCTTTCGAGTTCGCGAAGTTCTTTGGTAAGCATTCTCTGCGTAATTTTAGGCTGGATCACCTTCAATATCTCGTTAAAGCGTAATGTCTTCTCATTTAATGCATATAGGACAAGAGGCTTCCATTTGCCGCCGATCACATCTATGGCGGCATCGATTCCCCATGCATATTTGAATTCTTTTTTATTATCATCCATCGGTTTCATACCTGTCAGTATATGACATGACTGTTTGTATTCAATATATGGCGCATACACACAAATAATATACCATTTAACAGTTAGCCGGGATATGACATTTAATATGGTATTATCCATTTAATTTTCTCTGGCCGAACGGAAAAAAACCCATGGAATACAGGAATTTACCCAACAGCGACTGCATGGTCAGCACAATCGGTATCGGCTCGGGAAGTCTCCGTGAATCAGGACCACGGGAGATCGAAAAGATCGTCAGTTACGGTATGGAGAACGGAATAAACCTGATCGATACCGTCATGTCCGATAACAAAGCGGCAGAACCTATAGCACTGGCCTTAAAAGGGCGGCGGGAGGAGATGGTCATGCAGATCCATCTCGGAGCCGTATACCCGGGAGGAACGTATACGAGGGTAAGGCCGTTTTCAAAACTAAAGGAAGGGTTCGAAAACGAACTGAAAAAATACGGGACAGATTATGCAGATATCGGCCTGATTCATTATGTGGACGACGTTTCGGATTTTGAAGCTATAATGTCGGGCGGGATCTTCGATTACGCCCTAAGGCTGAAGGAGGAAGGGACAATCCGCCATCTCGGTTTCTCGTCGCATTCGCCGGAAATCTCCAGGCTCTTCATCGAAACCGGAGAGATCGACGTCTTCATGTTCAGCCTTAATGCAGCCTATGACTTCGAACCCTCGGGAGGGAGACTGGTTTTGTCGCGGGAGAGAGCGGAGCTATATCGTGAATGTGAAAAACAAGGCGTAGGCATTACCGTCATGAAGCCTTATTGCGGCGGGCAGCTTCTCAACGAAAAGACATCTCCGCTGTATCACAGGATGACGATCCCGCAATGCATCAGGTACGCCCTCGACCGTCCCGCCGTTCTCTCCTGCCTGCCGGGGATACGTTCCATGAAAGACCTGGAGGAGGCACTCGGGTATTACTCCGCCTCCGACGGAGATTGCGACTACTCTTTTATCGGCGGTCTGCCGCACAGGGACGTCCACGGGATCTGCATTTACTGCGGCCACTGCCAGCCATGCCCGGCCGGGATCGATATCGCTTCGGTTAACAAATACTTAGACCTTGCAAAATCCGGCGACGAACTTGCAGTAGATCACTACATGACACTGAACAAAAATGCAGAAGACTGCACCGGGTGCGGCTCATGCGAAAAGAACTGCCCGTTCCAGGTGGAGGTTCGCGAAAGAATGAAAGAAGCCTGTGAATTGTTCTCTACTGTTAAAACAGGAAACTGGAAGGCACAATCAACCGGAATTTTTTGACAAAAGTGCAGGTGATAATACCTGAACTCACACATGGTTTCATTATTGCAAGTATATTTCAATCATGTTTGTATATCCTACATATGTTATATACCACATACAGATACTAATACGATCAGGATTTTTTAATCCCGGATGGAGAGTGAAGATGACTGAAAAATCAATACTCACGGCATATTTCTCGCATTCAGGCAACACACGTATAGTTGCGGAGAAGATACACGAAATAGTCGGCGGCGATATCTTCGAGATCGTTCCCGTGGACCCGTACCCGCAGCAGTATAACGCAGTTGTGGAGCAGGCTAAATCGGAGCTCGACCGGGATTACAGGCCGCCCCTTAAGACTAAAGTAGGGGACATTGACTCATACGATCTGATCTTCGTCGGTTATCCCGACTGGTGGAGCACTATACCAATGCCGGTTGCATCGTTCCTGTCCGGGTACGATCTCTCCGGAAAAACCATAGCACCATTCTGCACGCACGGCGGAAGCGGTCTCGGGCGAAGTGTCGCCGATATCAGGAAACTATGCCCCGGTTCGACCGTCTCCGACGGGCTTGCAGTCAGGGCAGGAAATGTAAAAAACTCGCAGGAAGAAATAGATAACTGGCTGCCTGAAGTAGGGTTCAGGAACTAGCCGGATATACTGTATTTCCCGGAAAAACGTTTATGAAACAAAGGTTTCATGGACTGTTTCATGTAAATCACAGCGTGATTTTCATGTAAGATCGTAATAACACAAAAATGGTGACTAAAATGCTATACAGAACAGTTCCGAAAAACGGAGACGAATTATCCGTACTCGGGTTTGGGTGCATGCGGCTTCCTGTCAGGGAAGACTTTTCGATAGATGAAGAAAAGGCCACAGAACAGCTGCATTACGCGATCGATCACGGTGTGAACTATATCGACACCGCCTGGCCTTATCATATGGGAGAGAGCGAGCCCTTCCTGGGCCGTGCACTTGCCGGCGGGTACCGCGAGAAGG
>NZ_KN360940.1:61242-114540 GCF_000784355.1 Methanolacinia paynteri
GACCTGTGGGACAATGTAAAAGAACTGGGGATAACGGATTTCCTCGACGAGGCCAAAGCCGACGGACGGATTGTGAATGCAGGTTTCTCATTCCATGGTGCCACTGAGGATTTCAGGCGTATAGTAGACGCCTACGACTGGGACTTCTGCCTGATACAGTACAACTTCCTCGACGAGAAGAACCAGGCGGGAACGGCCGGTCTCGAATACGCCGCTTCGAAGGGGCTTGCAGTTATCATCATGGAGCCGCTTCGCGGGGGGAACCTGACAAGAGTGATACCGAAGTCCGTTGAGGAGATCTGGAACGAAGCACCGGTAAAGAGGACACCGGCCGAATGGGCGCTCCGCTGGATCTGGAACCATCCCGAGGTCACTGTCGTTCTTTCGGGTATGAACGACGATGAAAATATCCGCGAGAACCTCAGGATCGCGGACGAGGCATACCCCGGTTCACTTACCGAAGAAGAGTTGCAGCTTGTAAAGAGAGTCGAAGGCAAATACCGTGAACTGATGAAAGTCGGCTGCACCGGCTGCCAGTACTGTATGCCCTGCCCGGAGGGAGTGAACATCCCGCTCTGTTTCGAGCATTACAACAACCTGAATCTCGCCGACGACCCCGACCAGGTAAAATTCATGTATGCTTCACAAATGGGCGGCGTTCTCTCCGTAGGCGAGCCGCAGTATGCATCACTGTGCATCGAATGCGGACAGTGTATCGAGAAGTGCCCACAGCATATCGATATCCCCGAAGTCCTGAAATGCGTCGTCGAGGAGATGGAAGGGCCGGGCTTTGAGGAGAGAGTTGCAGCGGCAAGAGAGATATTCAAGAAGAAATGAGGATACTGAGTCCGTAGAATTGTTGGGAGAGACAAAAGGATTTATTATTGCATGTTTTATCTATAAACTATGAAGATAATCGGTATTGCATCAAGCCCGCGAAAAGGCGGGAACAGCCAGACGCTTGTAGAGCATATACTCTCCGGTGCACGGGAAGAGGGAGCGGAGACCGAATTGATAAGGCTCTGCGAGAGAAACATCCAGCCCTGCACGGGATGCAACAGCTGCAAGGACGGGAGCGGCTGCATCATACAGGACAGCATGGAGGATCTATGCGACACTCTTGCAGAAGCGGATGCTTTGGTCTTCGGCTCCCCGATCTACTGGTCGAGGCTGAACGCACAGGCGTATCCGTTCATCGACAGGCTGTATGCCCTATTAAGACCGGACTTTTCCACAGATTTTCCCAAGGGCAAAAAGATGGCCGTTGCACTTACCTGCGGCGGAATGGAAGAGGAACAGCTGAAACCTGTAAACGACTACCTGAAATTCATCTTCGGGTTCCTTGGATTTACCGATGCAGGTTTCGTCTGGCAGAACCAGTGCTATATGCCTGACGATCTTGCGAAATATCCCGACAAGATCAAAGAGGCGGAGCAGCTGGGAAGATCCCTGGTAAAATAAACTCATTTTTTGGTTCTCCGCTAATCCGCGTAAATATTGTAGCTTCAACACTTTTGACGAACTCGAACGGCGAGCCGTAGTAAATTCATGGTGTGTACGGAGCGGAATGTACCGAAAACTAAATTCAACAGCTCAGGGGACCCTTGCCGGTCCCCGAGCGTGCCGTGAGAGAACTATCTTAAGGCAAGGCCCCTGGGCAGGGGCCGTCCGGCGGCTTTGCCGCCGGTGCCGGGGTCGCCGATTAAAGTATAGTAAGGTATGTAATACTCGGACACATGTGAGGATAAGAAAATGCGAAGCATTTTCAGATAATTTTTTACTGTCCTGACTCCTTATTCCATCCGTTTCTAATCCTCCTGTTAGGATGACCCATCACCCGAAATTCCCGCCGCCTTCCTGAAACACCAGAAGACAAGAAGCATAATCATCGTCATCTCGACAAAAAAACCGGTGTACAATATCAGCATAGGAAACAGGCTGCCGCCGGCGGTCGTATGCACCCATCCGGATGTGAATGGATCGATCGCCCACCCGACAAGTGGGATCTTGATAGAGAAATAATCGCCGTAGAGTTTACCCTCCCATACTTCCGGCGAGATAAGCAGTTTAAGGATAAAAGGTATCGAGATCAGGGGGGCAAGGGCCGCCACGAAGCCTTCGTCTTTTTCTTTGAATATTCCCGGAAAAACATTCATCGCCAATGCAACGGGATACCCGGCTGCAAATGCGATCATCGAAATCGCGGCAAATGCGAAAATAAACGGCGACGGCCCTATGGTATGCGGTTTAAAGAGCACCCATAAAATTATCGAGAGAACAAACAAGAGGGGCAAAACCAGAAGGGCGGTCTTCTTCATCGCCGGGGAAGAAATTTTTTTCAGCCCGAACCAAATGAGAAGAGAAAAAAACGACGGCCCGAGAAAAAGAACGAGAACTTCAATCACGGTCTCTTCCGCCCCCATGGATCAACCGGCCCGGAATACGATCTAAAATATATCGATGAAATCCTTAAGTCCCCCTTTTTATTCTAATTATTTTGCCGGGTGTATATATGATCTCCCTTAAATGGAACCTGAGTCACTTACTTTCAATAATCCATCATTTCAATTTCTTTACTGTAATTCTCATCTTCTTCCCTGAGCATCTCTTCTCGGCGTTCAGGAGATGCAGACTCAAATTCAGCAAACCATCTGTCTGCTTCCAAATCTTCCTCTTCGATTTCCCTTATATATAGTCCTCTCTCATGAATTTTCCTCTTTTCTTCCTCAGGGAGGCACGAATAGCATAAAGAGTACTTGGTATATCTCTGTTTACAGGCGGGACAAAGATGCATCCCATTATGAAGAGCGAAATGGCATCGATTACATAGGACGATTGTATCACATTCGAGATCGATATAATCTGGTTCATTAACGCTCATGCCAGATTTAGCTTCTACACGTGCTTTAATCTCCAAAGAATATTGCTTAATGAACTGTTTGTAGCCATCACGGCCGAGATAATAGTCTGGCTTAGTTGCCTCTCTTTTCTCGACTTGATTAAGTATTACTTTTGTCCGGCAGTTCTTACAGGTAGTCGTAACTCTCCCTTTGACCTCCTGTGAAGAGCCACATTCGGGACAGCGAAAAATTAAAATTGTCTTTGTATTATCAACCTCTCCAGAGTCCACTTTTTCTCGGATGAGATCTTTTATTATTGGGCGCTCAATGCTCTTTTTTGCATTCCGAGTTTTATGGGTATGGTGAATTATTAAATTCTCAGCGCTTCCGCACCATGCACACTTTGCATTTTCGAGTAATTTTTCCCGTTGTTTCTTCCAGGCAGCCGAAGCCCATGGTTTCGCAGGCATTATACAAAATTGGCTTTTAATTTACAGGAATATTTACTTTCTGAATTATCTTATCTCCCTATAACTACCTTCATTTAATTTATCACTGTCATTGCTGGATTGTAATTTCCATATTCTTAATGTAGTAATTTTTACTCCAATCCCTAACACGCAGCAGAAAAGATTCTTAAAATATTAATAAAATCCGTAATGTATCCGTCTGGTACTTTTCAATATGATAGTTTATGGTATAGCTGTTATAAAAAACACAATAAAAATGCAAATGAGAGCATTTCGTATACACTCATACGAGGTGTAAATGCTATTATTTCGAATCAGATTCTGTATACGATTATTTGAAATACATTTGTCATAATCATCTCGTAAAGTGGATTCACCTGCTGCATAACTACTGAGTTCTATGATAGAAATTTTATTTTCATCAAACAGTACTTTGATTGCGAGAATCCCTCCTGAAATCAGATAAATCTCAGCACCGATATACAGAAAAAATCCTATCCAAGAAAAAATTGAGCAAGGATACTTTTCATAAAGTACCATTAATATTCCAGATGCCCCAGTTATTAAAGTAATAGCTATAGTAATTCCTATAATGCTTATTTTTGCTTTATCCTCCAATTTATCTTTTGTGTGCATTGTGTCGGCATATTGACCTTTGAGCGTATCAATGCCAATTGCATCAGAATTTTCTATGCCGTCGAGAATACTTTGAGGATATTTTTTAGATAATTTTTTATTTTTTAGATAATTGTCTATAAAAGGAAAAGCGGCATCAAATATTTGTTTTATACATCTTTTTATTTTTTCATATGCCCTTTTAACAGAAGATTCTTTGGTCATGACATTCCTCCAGTTACTAGAAACTCTGCAATGACCTTATCAATAGGGAGTTTTGCAGTGAAGATCAACCAACCCCATTCCCCTGTTGGATTTATCTCAATAAAATAATAGGTATCACCTACCAATGCAAGGTCTATTCCGCCAAAATTCAATCCCAATTTATGCATTAACTCTTTAATTTGATCTTGAACATTCAAAGGTAAATCAATAGGTGAATATTTGAGGGATTCCTTTTCGTTTTTCCTCCAGTCACCTTCAATATTAAATCCATTTTTCGTTATGCTAACAGCAAAAATAGTATCACCAATGACAGTGACGCGAATGTCCGTCTTATCATGTAAATATTCTTGAACAATTATCGGCGCAGACTGTATTTCAGCATTTAGTAATTCCTGACCATCAATCATTGTTGAGTAAGTAAACATTTCCTGTCCTTTATCGTAAAAAAGGGCTGTATCCAAAGATTTGACAATATATATCAGTTCTGGTTGAATGCTTTCCGGGAGAATATTTCCTACATATGTTTCTGGTACAGGAAAACCACATAGTCTGGCGATTTTAAGCTGATAAAGTTTATTTTCAGCACCATATATCGAAACTGGATGATTAACCCATGTCACATTATCAAATGAAATGAGATTGCGAATAAACGAACTCCATTGACTTTTAGATAGTTGTTCTTGCAGTGTGTATGGTTTTCCCATGTTCCGCAGAAAAACGGGCGCACGGAAATAAACAGATTTCAATATCCTTGGTGTTATAGTAAAAACTTGATCACCCTGCTTGATGGAGAGCGAATCATTTTGAAGAGTGTATAGTATTTTATATTCCGAAAAACGATCTCTGTTAATTCGTAAATAGTTCAAACCACGCCTTTCAAGTTCACAACAAATTAAATCCGTTGAATAATCAATCGTGCTTGAGATGATCAAATGATTAACATCATTCACCTTTTTGATCTTCTCCTGTTTCTCTGTCTTCTTTCTTTGTTAGCGGCCTACATGAATCATCGCTCAGCATCATTATTTCTCCTGTTGAGTTTTTTATCCAATAACCTTGTTTTTCTTTAAAAGTACAATCTTGCGGAATGGGATCAACAACAGACGAAGTATAGCGAGACGCTTTTTCCAATAAAATATGCTCTTTCATTTTCTTCCCTTAGCTCAATGTATTTCTATTAAGTATACCATGTATGCCAGATATTTTAACTTTTTTTATCACCATTATATGTGAATTGTACCTAACTATTTCTTGGATGACAAACATCTCAGATTCTTGAACCTTTGATATAAATTGCCTTTGAAATCTAAAAAATTCCTTATAGGATGTGTTTCTAATCATAAATATCATAGATTTTTTTTTCAAAAAGTGATGAATAAAGAAGTTTTTTGAAATAGAAATTTGGGGGAATAAATTATTCAGTCGGGACTTTCAGTCAGCTCTTTTTCCGTCTCTTCAAAGACCTTTACAATTGCCTCGTCGGGCGGAGGAGTGTGGATACTTACCACGTAGATCGCTATCATCGAGAATATGAAACCGGGAACAATCTCGTACAGGCCGAAGAATTCGAACTGCATCCATATGAGGACAGTCAGTCCTCCCACGATGATTCCCGCAAGGGCTCCCTGCAGAGTGGTTCTCTTCCAGAAGAGCGCCATAATCACGATCGGACCAAACGCCGCACCGAAGCCCGCCCATGCATACGAGACGATGTTGAACACGAAGCTGTCCGGGTTAACCGCAATCAAGATTGCACAGATCGCGACCGCAAGAACAGAGAACCTGCTTATCCAGATCAGCTGCCTGTCAGTTGCGTCGGATTTGAGATACGTCTTGTACAGATCCTGCGAGACCGCGGACGCACTCACAAGAAGCTGCGATGAGGCGGTGCTCATGATTGCCGCGAGAATTCCGCAGAATACTATTCCTGCCAAAAAGGAGAAGAAGACTTCGCCCGTCATGATCATGAAGACAGTCTCCGATTCGGAACCCCCGAGAGTCTGCGGGAGGAACACTCTCCCGATCACTCCTATAGCCACCGCCGCAAAAAGCGATATGATGACCCAGACCATCGCGACTGTTCTTGCTTCCTTTATTTCTCCGGGATTTTTGATCGCCATGAACCTGACGAGGATGTGCGGCTGCCCGAAGTAGCCGAGACCCCAGGCGAGCATGGATACGACGGCGATGATCGTAAGAGGGCTTCCGTCCGGATTGACGAACGGGTTTAAGAGTGCGGGATTGATCTGTTCGATTCCTGCAATTGCTTCTCCCGGACCCCCGAGGATTGCGAGCGCCATGATCGGGACGATGAGGAGGGCGAAGAACATCAGGCAGCCCTGGATGAAGTCCGTCAGGCACACAGCCTTGAATCCGCCGGTGAAGGTATACAGTACGACTATCAGCGATCCTATGAGAAGAGCGGTCGTATAATCTACCCCGAATACGGTATTGAACAGTTTTCCGCTGGCAACGAACTGTGCGGACGTATATATCAGGAAGAAGATCAGGATAAAAATAGCCGAGATGGCGCCGATGATATCGGAGTTGTCGCCGAACCTGTTCTTGAAAAAGTCGGGAAGGGTAAGGGAGTCGTTCGCATTTTTGGTATAGACCCTGAGCCTCTTCGCGATGAATTTCCAGTTCAGGAATGTTCCGATAATAAGCCCGATTGCGATCCATATGACCGACATTCCCGAAAGGTATGCCAGGCCGGGAACTCCTATGAGGAGCCACCCGCTCATATCTGATGCTTCAGCACTAAGCGCCGTTACAAACTTGTTTAGTCCTCTTCCCCCGAGGATATAGTCACTGACACTGTTCGTCTTTTTGTAATACAAAAAACCGATCGTGACCATTATGCCAAGATAGACGACAAAAGCCGCCAGTATTTCCAGTTCGTTGCCAACCATAAAACACTCCGTACAAAAAGATATCTGTCAATGCCTGCATTCAGAAAAGTCCGGGATTATCCTTCGTGATTTTCTTTCCCCGGTGAAAACAGTGATTTAGATGATTTCATATCTTCATTTATCCTGAAAGCCGTTCCATCCGAAATATCTTGATAATTATCGATGGAAATCCTATATATATCATAAGTACTTGGTTTTTTGGACATTACATGGATTTTTAAAAGGTTTTTACAAGATAAAATCACTAAAATCATTATTTCAACCAATCAGATATATAAAAAAAATCAATTTTTAGTTAATAACATTTCATAATTATTTAGGATGTCTTTGAAAATTATTATAATCCCTTTTTCCGATCTCTTCATCACTTAACACAAGAAAATCATACACAATTGAACTCATTTTTTTCCCCAGGGGGCCAATATCTGCTAAAGTAAAAAACCTCGAAATTGCACGTAAAAATGTTTCTAGGATTACAACGATTTCTTTTATTATTTCTGATATGTGATTATATGAGAGATCATCGGTGAGCCTTCTTTGCAAATCTTCGCGTCTAAAAAATATCTCATTTTCAATTTTTTCCCAACCTTTTTTTGGATCAGAAAACTTTGATTTTCTATCCATGATAATATCTAAATTATAATATCTTCCGCCTTGAGAAAAATTTGAAAGAACGGCGATTAAATGATTTAAATCTGGATTATCAATAATAAAATCAAGATCCTCCTTCCCAACAGGTCTTTTAGAAGAATATTTTTTTTCTTCAACAATATCAATAACTGCTTTCAATAGGTTCTCTAAATTATGACCATTACGTTTTACCCATTTTTTATGATATTTTTCAAGAATCTCAAGGTCTTCCCAATACACAATAACCATAATGCTTTTAAGGAATTTTTCAAGACCAAAAGATAATAAAAAAATTGGAGCTTCACAAAAATCATTTACTCGATCCAAACTCTGTAATTCACCAATTCCTCTTTTAAGAAAACCAATAGATGTTTCAAGTTCATTAATCAAGCATAAATGCCGTAATGTGTCAACATTAGTCACCATGGACATTCCACCTTTTATTTGTATATCGTATTTCTATCGGAACAAATCAATTTAAGATTAATCAAAATGTTTAATAGAATTCCAGATTATGGAACATATGATCATAATATCGAATATAATTGATTTGCGAAGAATTTCTTGAGAATCAGATTATATAAAAATTTTGTAGAAAGATTATTGGCAATTCTCAATGGGGAAATAAGGAAGGTATAATACATACTTACAGATTCAACAATTCAAAATGCATTGAAATATAATTATAAATAATCTTTAAGTGAATATTTGAGAAAAGGGGGTTGTTAGTTCCGGATTACAGCATGAGGGTAAGGATAATTAATGAACAGGGACGGTGAATATGCATTTGACAGCAGAATCGCTCCTGCGCTGATAATAGTCACAACCCTTCTCTCAGTTGTCATCAGTCTCCTATCCCTCTCGTCCGGCTTATATATAATATTCCAGAACCTGTTCTATATCCCGATCATCCTTGCCTGCATATTTTATCTCCGCCGGGGGCTCATTTTTTCGATAATTCTCTCATTCTCCTACTTCGTCCTGCTGATGGCATTCGCGGGAATCGGGGAACTGGAAAACGGCATCGTCAGGACTTTTATCTTTATCGCGATCGCCTCCCTCGTAACCGTTCTTATAGAAAGAATAAAAGAGACCGAGAAGAAGGTCGAAGAAAAAAATAACGAACTTGATAAAGCGAACGAAGAACTGAAGAAGAGCAGGGATCGCTATCATATGCTCTTCGAAAGTACCGGAGATGGCATATTCCTTCACGAGATCGATCAGAAGAACGGATCACCCGGACGGTTTCTTGAAGTAAACAGCAGTGCATGTGAAAGCCTCGGCTACACCCGTGACGAACTACGCCGTCTCACTGTCTTCAATATTATACCGGATAACAGTAAGGAAGAGACAAAAGAGCATATCGAAGCCCTTTACAGAAAAGGCGATCACACGTTCGAATCATCACACCTGAGGGCCGACGGGACTATATTTCCTGTCGAAGTAAATGCTCACCTAATAAAGAACGACAATAACAGTGACTACATCCTCTCGGTTGCAAGAGATATCACCCGGAGAAAAGAAGCGGAAGAGGCACTCCGGAGGAGCGAAGAGCAATACAGGGTGATATATGACAACTCCCCGATTGCAATAGAGCTGTACGACAAGGACGGCTATTTAATTCACGCGAATCCTTCCTGCCTGAAGCTTTTAGGAGTGGAAAACACAGATTTGCTCAAAAACTTTTTCATCTTCGGCGATCCCCACATCGGTGACGAACAGAAGAAAATGCTCGCCGAAGGAGAGATAGTCAGGTACGAATCGGAATTCGATTTCGAGAAGGTCAGGGATCTAAACCTGTACCCAACATCCCGGAAGGGGACGATCTGGTTAAATGTTCTCATAACACCCCTGAAGACCCCCACGAATTCGATCTCCGGGTATCTCGTACAGGTCCAGGATATAACCGACAGGAAGCTCATCGCAGAGGAACTGAGAATCTCGGAGATGAGATACCGCGACCTTGCAGACAATGCACCGATCGGAATTCTCACCTGCGACAGGAACGGCAAAATCACGTACGTGAACAACAAGGTCCCCAGGATGCTCGGCTCTCCTTCGATTGAGAAGACTATGGAGATCAATCTCCTGCAGACGGAAAATATCATAAAATCGCGACTGGCGGATACCCTGAGGAATGTGATAGAGAGCGGTGCGGATTACCCCGAATTCGAGATTGAATATACTTCGGTATGGGGAAAGAAACTCTATCTCAGGCTCCATATCTCACCTGTGCTGAACGGCGATACCCCCGAAGGTGCAAGGGTCATCATTGACGACATAACACGAAGAAGAGAGGCGGAAGAAGCCATTAAAATGAGCGAAGGACAGCTGCGTACATTTATTCAGACCATACCCGACCTCATCTGGCTCAAGGATGAGAACGGAGTATACCTCGTATGCAACCCGGAGTTCGAGCACCTCTTCGGTGCGAAAGAAAGTGAGATTAAGGGCAAAACGGACTATGATTTCCTTGAGAAGAAACAGGCTGATTTCTTCCGTGAAAAAGACAGGCAGGCGGTCGAGGCAGGGAAACCAACGGTAAACGACGAATGGATAACATTTGCCGATGACGGCCGGCTCGTATACCTTGAGACGATCAAGACTCCGGTGTACGATTCCAATGGAAATGTTACAGGCGTTCTCGGTATAGGGAGGGATATAACCGAGCGCAAGAAATCAGAAGATGCATTGAAGGAGGCAAACAGGAAGCTCAACCTGTTGTCGAGCATCACCCGCCACGACATCCTTAACCAGATCACGGGCGCTGCCGGGTACCTGGGACTGATTGAAATGGATAAGCTGGTTCCTCCCGGGACAAAGGCGGAAGATTACATCAAAAGGATCTCCGGTGCAATCGAGACAATCAAGAGGCAGATAACATTCACGGGGTATTATAAAGATCTCGGAGAACAGGCTCCCGGCTGGTTCGATGCCGGGGATCTGGTGAACAAAGTCTCAAAAACCTCATCATTCGGTGATATCGAACATAAAAATAATATTAAGAATGTGGAAATATTTGCCGACCCGCTCTTTGAGAAGGTGATCTACAACTTAATCGACAATGCGATCAAACACGGGGAGACAATAACGGAGATCTCCTTTTACACCCTGAAGACACCCGAAGAACTCATCATAGTCTGCGAGGACAACGGGGTGGGGATTCCTGCAGGTGTAAAGGAGAAGATCTTCAGGCGCGAATATTACAAGAACTCAGGGCTCGGCCTCTTTTTGTCAAGAGAGATCCTGGCGATCACCGGCCTTACTATAGAAGAGACGGGAACACCGGGAAAAGGTGCAAGATTCGAGATCCATGTTCCTAAAGGGAAATTCAGGATCAATTCAGAATTATAGGGGAGAACACAGGACGAGTTCGCGGAGAAAGCGGGTAATAACCGGCGGGACAGGTCCTGCACCTCTCTTCCCGGGGACAAAAAGTGCCGTAATGAAAACCGGATATTTCCGCCCGCATATTTTCATAAACTGCCCGAATCTGCCGGACATTTTATATATATACGTGATAAATTGCAGATCATTACGACTTAGGCGACACGAAATGCCTGCAGAATGAGGATTTTGAACATGAACGACCGCCACGAACGACACACGGGCCGGAAGAAAACGGAGGAGGGCCCGGGGGAGAACAGCGAGAAATTCCGCAACCTCTTCGACTCGATGCCGGAAGGATTCGCCTATTGCAGGATGCTGTACGACCGGGAGGGAAAACCTGTCGACTGGGTTTATATCTCCGTAAATCCGGCATTCGAGGAGATAACCGGCCTGAAAAACATAACAGGCATGAAGGTCACCAGTGCGATCAGGGGCATCATGGAGGGATACCCGGAACTTTTCGAGATCTACGGCAGGGTTGCGGAAACAGGTATACCCGAAAAGTTCGAGATCGACTTTGCACCTGTTTCAAAGAAGCTCAGGATCTCCGTATACTCCCCGGAGAAGGAATATTTCGCAGTCGTCTTCGAGGATATCACCAGGCTTGGAATAGCCGAAGAAGAACAGAAGAAGATCAGGTCCTGGCAGGCGGGCGTGAACAGAATTCTCGGGTCCGTTCTCTCCCCCGCACCGCTCGACCGAAAACTGAAGATCATCACCGACGGCGTTGTCGAAACCTTCGGTGCGGAATTCTGCCGGATCTGGCTTATCGAAGAAGGCGACCTCTGCGAGAAGGGGTGCATTCACGCGGGAATCACCGAAGGGCCGTATGCATGCCGCTCGCACGAAAAATGCCTCCACCTTGAGGCGAGTTCTGGCAGGTATACCCGTATCAACGGAAAGCTTCACCGCCGCATACCCCTTGGCTCCTACAAGGTAGGACAGATCGCCTCGGGCGACGAGATCTCATTTCTCACAAACGACGTGCAGAACGATCCGCAGATCGAGGACCATGAATGGGCCGGAAAACTTGGACTCGTCTCTTTTGCAGGCTACAGGTTGAAACCCCGGGACAGCGAGGTCATGGGCGTATTCGCACTTTTTGCGAAATTCGAGATCTCCCCTGACATGGACGCCATCCTGAAGGGACTGAGCCGGGCGATTGCACTCCTCATCAAAAAAGAGATTGCCGAAGAGACGGTACGAAAATCCAGGGACTACTTCCTGAAGCTCTTCGACGATTTCCCTAATCCGATCTGGAGAGCCGGCACTGACGCGAAATGCAATTATTTCAATAAAGAATGGCTTGCATTCACCGGCAGAACGGCCGAACAGGAGATGGGCGACGGGTGGACCGAAGGCATTCACCCCGACGACCTCGATCGTTGCGTGGAGATCTACACCTCCTCTTTTCAGGCACGCAAACCCTTCGAGATGGAGTACCGCCTCAGGTACAACGACGGCTCCTACCACTGGCTTTTCGATAGCGGAAAACCGTTCTACGACCTTAACGGGAGCTTTGCAGGGTACATCGGTTCGTGTTACGACATCAACGAACGAAAACTGGCCGAAGAGGCAATCCGGACATCGGTGGAGCTGAACCACCTGATCGATACGATGTCCGTTGCGGACAGCATGAAGTATACGCTCGACGTGGCCGAGCGCCTTACAGACAGCAGGATCGGATTCTTTCATTTCGTCAATCCCGGCGAGGAGACGATCCGGCCGGTCACGTGGTCGACGGGAACACTCAAAATCTGCAATGTCACGAATGGACCGGAGACGGAGTACCCCTTATCCGAATCGGGTGTATGGGTGGACGCCTTACGGGAACGAAAGCCCGTAATCCACAACGATTATGAATCCCTGCCAAAAAAGAAAGGGCTCCCCGGAGGGCATGTCCCGGTGACAAGAGAGCTTGTGGTTCCCATCTTTGATGAAAACAGGATCGTCGCCGTCATCGGCGTGGGAAACAAGGCGACGAATTACGACGACCAGGACACCTCTGTTTTGTCCCTGCTCGCGAAGAACGTGTGGATGCTGATCCGGCGCAAAAACGACGAAGATGCACTCAGGGAGAGCGAACAGAAGTTTAGGGACATATTCGAGAATGCAAATGATGCGATAGAGATTATCGCGATAGGGGAGAACGGGTCTCCGGCGAACTATATCGACATAAACGACGTCGCCTGCCGGATGTCCGGCTACACCAAGGAAGAACTGCTGAAGATAGGTCCGATTAAGTTAAGCACGGGAAAATTCAACAGGCCGTTTGAAGAGATCATGACCGAACTCCATTCGGCCGGACACGTGAGGTTCGAGACCGAACACTATAGAAAAGACGGCACGGCGATCCCGCTGGAGATCAACTCCCATATCGTCACTCTCACGGGAAAGAAGGTGATCCTGGCAGTCACCCGCGATATCACCGAACGGAAACGTGCGGAGGAGGCGGTGAAGGAGGCAAACAACAAACTCAATATGCTCTCTTCTATTACAAGGCACGATATTCTGAACATGATTATGGTTATCAACGGTTATCTCGATCTTTCGAAGGAGCTTGAGACCGATCCTTCTCTCCAGGAGTACATACTGAAGGAGAAGGACGCGGTGGATGCGATCCAGCACCAGATCGAGTTCACGAGATATTACCAGGATATCGGGGTCGAGGAGCCGGGATGGCAGGATGCAGGGGAGATCGTCGGCGAGGCGGAGAGACAGCTCGACATGGACGGCATCGCTGTCGATAATTCTTTGAAAGGGCTGGAGATATTCGCCGATCCTCTCGCAGGGAAGGTCTTCTATAATCTTATGGAGAACTCCCTCCGCCACGGGGAGCACATAACCTCGATCGGGCTCTCATACTCGGAGACCGCCGACGGGGTCACGATATCATACCGCGACAACGGCGTCGGCATCAGCGAGGAGGACAAAAAGAAACTTTTCACGAGAGGGTTCGGGAAGAATACCGGACTCGGGCTGTTCCTCTCAAGAGAGATCCTCTCGATCACGGGAATAACGATCGAAGAGAACGGCGAGCCGGGGAAGGGCGTGAACTTCGAGATCAAAGTTCCCGGGGGAAAGTTCAGGATTAAGTCTTCTTAAGTGCGGTGACAACTCCGTGACAGGTGCAGGCCGTTCCCACAAGGACTGAATCCTTCCTGCACGCTTTTTTTATCACATCAGTTAGATCGGAATAGTCGATATAGCCGAGGCCGGGACAAAGCTGCCGGCTTTCGATTACGAATGAGGCAGGCAGCCCGGGCTTCCTGTCACCGGAGAGACAATTTTCAAGAGTCTCCCATAACGGTACATCACGCCTTTCTTTTGTCACCGGACAGATCTTCGGCGAAGAACAAAGTGGAAGGCACGGTTCCTTTTTGTTCAGGGTGCAGTAGATATCTGCATCTTTTTTCCCGGCAATGAGTTCTTCGGGGATTGAACCGGCTGCTGCTTCCGCTCTCTCCGGGTCGGGAACGAATCCGCATAGTTCGGATATGATCCCTGCTGCGATATGAACCGGAGCGGTCGGAAAGATCCTTGCTTTCATATATTCTCCCGGACCGGAATTTTCTGAAGATCCCGCGACGAACCCGGCGGCGGTCTCGACGCTCCCTTTTATGAAGACAGATCCCTCTTCCGGGAGGGTATCATCCCCGGAGATCTCCGGGAGACGGAATTCTTTTTGCACGATGCAGCCGGGATCTTCATCGATTACCACGATTAATCTGCCATCGTCCCGGATCTTTTCAAGTGCCAGTTTCCCGTAAGTGCCTCCGCCGATAATGAGATCCATGATTATTTTTCTATCTGTCTCTCCTGTCTTTTTTGAGTTTTGATTTTGGATTTTCGGAATAATAATACAAACTTTTGAGAAAAAATACAATTGGAAAAACGGAATAATTCATAGGGATTGTCGATTGTCTCCGTAATTTTTGCTCTCTTGAATAATAGTATAAATTTCCTCCATACTGATAGGTGTGTAATTGATGACTTCTACGCTGACATTTATTCTCTTTCTGTAGATATCGACAAATGGCGAATTGATGTGTGTGTGTCCATGAATTATCCAATCTCCATCAAACCATCTTGTGTCCCGGCTATCTGGATCATGAATGGCTAAAAATTTCATATCCCGATATTGTATAATGAATTGTTTGTTCCACTGTTTATTGTCATGATTCCCTTTGGCAAGTGTGATCTTTCCATTTAATTTTTTGAAATACCTGAAATCTCCGAAATCGCCCAAACAAAATACTCGATCATAGTGACCAATGTGATAATTCCAATTCGAAATAAGACGCTGATGCATAATTTTAATGTTTTTAAATTCAGGACGACACCAATTAATAATATTTCTATGGCCAAAGTGCATATCAGAGATAAACCAAACGCGGTCCCCATTAATAACTTTGATTGGGTTTTCAAATTTAATTATTCGGTTTCCAATAAATGTTTTGTAAAAAAAGTGTCTGATTTTTTGAGGAAAGCGATACATATAGCATTTTTTTATTTATACAAGGCAAAAAGGTTTCCAGTATGAAATAGACTGAATCAAGTTTAGATAAATTAATAAAAAAAATTTACCCTGGAGAAAACCCCATCTTAAATTCGCAAACTTGCGTTTTTGTTTAATTTACTGAATATATAAGGAATAAAATATTGGATTTTTTCAAGGCAAAAACACTAATTAAGGTATTTGAATCCATTAACATCTGCATGGCCTGTTTCTTTCCACTACACACAATCACTAATTATTCCCCGATCTCAACCATGACATCATACTCCGCCCCATCATCAACTAAATGAACGATCATATCCTCCCGTGGAACACCATAGACAGTAACGGACCTGACAACACATCCCTTTCCCAAATTTTTAACCGTAATACGATACACAATTGAGTGATAACGGTAATCTATCTTGTATAAATCTCATTATTTTTCAGATGGAACAGATTTAGGACCTACAATACTGAGTTTTTCCCTGAGAATTCCGACACTCCTTTTAACATCCTCAATGTTCTTTCCGCCTGTTATAATGATCTTTCCTGACCCGAAGAGAAGAAATACTATATTTGGTTCAAAAATTCGTAAAACAAGTCCGGGGAAGACTTCCGGCTCATATTCTACACTTTCACTGTCCATTAACGTTACTACAACTCTGTTGAGGTTGAGTGCATATCCAAGATCATACGAGCAAACCATATTGGTGACCGCGATCTGCGGTTCATCAAAGCAGGTTACTCCTGCCTCCTTCAGGTCGTTCTGAAGAGTTTGAAGGATTATCGAAAGATCTTCATTGTTCCTGACCCCGGTGAGAACGACCTTGCCTGACGCAAAGATAAGAGCAGCGGCTTTAGGATTTTTCAGGTGATAAACCGCTCCCGGGAACTTTTTTTTGTTGAATGTGCAGTTCGGGAGAGTCTTTGCAATGAACTCCGGATCGATGGAGTCTGCAATTGATCCCGTAGCGACGATATTTTCAATTCTTAATGAACTATAATCCTCCTTCATATCTTCAACATAGGTAATGGAATCTATATCTGATTTTGGCGATAATGAGAAATATCATCATTACGGCTGCATTGGAAACAACAAAGAATAGTGAATGATCCCTGAAAACGGTATGGAACTTATAGTAACTTTTCCAACCGACAAGTGAATACACCTATTTTCATGAGATGGGCGATACCTAAAAAACGGCAATTTGGGCTTATTTTCGCATTTAAGGGGGCATTTTGAAGACCCGTTTTGGAAAACGCCAATATGGAGTTATTTAAGCGATTAAAGCCAGTATTGCATCGATATAACGGCCCGTATTTGCCCTCTTTTTTTTGGACGATGTCTATATCGAACAGAGAAGAGATAATGGATTCTGGAGCTTCTGTGTGGATGCTAAAATCGGCAATTTGGCCTTATTTTCGTCCTATTTAAGTTTTACTTTACAATTTATTAATTTTGAAACAACTATATACTAGACAAAATCTTAACTGAATACTTTTTGTATTTAGATTCATTATCAAAATCATTATTTTTTCTCCGTCATCTATAGCATAACGATCGAACTTCAAAGATCAATTTTTCACTGGGTATCTACAAAGTCATAAATTCAGATCTTGAACAGGTATATCAAAAAATTCCTGAAAAATAAGAGAAAAGTTCTAAATTTTCCTCTTAAAACTCATTAATCAATTATTTAGCAATTTCTGCAAAAATTTTTTTAATGTCGATAGCGCAAAGAAAAATTTCCAGACATCTGATGGAGTATTAATGCAAAGAACGAAAGTTTTAATTTATCTGTTAGCATCACCATTGAAAATCATCTCGAAATAAATTTTTCTCGGACAATTCTCATCATTTGTTCAAGAGTATGGTGAAAGTCATTATATATGCATTAACCATAGAGACTAACTTGGGGGCTAGGTGGAGCGAAAAATTCTCCATCGAACCTTTCCTGAAAAATTAACCGGCTGGATTTATGATGGGATTACAAGTCAGATTGTTCAATCAAGGTCTTTCCCTGATAATCCACCAACAAATGCAACCGGCATTAACATTTGTCAGCATTAACGCAGATTAAAGTTTGTATACCGGTTGTTGTAAGTCAGGAGATATTTTATCTCTGAAACGAAACCGTGATTGAAAAGGAGTCTTAAAGCAACAGAAAATAGTTCAAATCCTAAACAACTCCTTTTTCCGGTTTTAAATGAATGAAGGTGAAAAGAATGAAAAAATTTATCTTAAAAATTCCTAGCCTGCTACTTGTTATGATGCTGCTATTAGTAGTTGGAATAACTCCTGCAATGGCTTGTGAACCGGGAACTGCATGTTATAGTGCCAGTAATAATGCCATTGATACAAAACCAGTAGTTACAGAATTAGCTATACAGGATCAGATAAGTTATATTGATGAAGCGAATCTGAATGAAAAATTCAAAACATTAGAATTTGAATTACTGAAAAAAGGATATACAGCACAACATATAGAAGCATTCAAAGCCCAAGTACCAAATCAAGATGGCAATATTGACGATTTTGCAGTAGTAGCTGCTGTTTATGGAATAAAGGATGAGGATCAGAAATCAATCCTGTTCATTAAAAATGAAAAAACAGGAGTTACTACTACAATATTGATAAAGGGTGATGCTTTAGCTGATAGCAAGGGTATTTCAATGTGTGTTATTTCAGCAGCTGCATGTATTGTTGGGTGTGCAACGTGCGCAGGACTTTGTGCGGCGGAAGCAGTGGCCTCAGATGATGGATATGCCTGCACTTTATGCATGGTAGGAGCATGTAGTCTTACCTGTTTTGCAGCAATTTGTACATGCGCAGATGCCTGTTGTGAGGCTGGAAATCAATGGTGTTGTGACCATAAATGTCCTTGATTTAGGTGTTATTAATCATGAATTATCAAAGAAAAACCATTTTTTTCATTATTGTTCTGGCTACGGGGCTTCTCTGTGTAACCGGAGGCATTATCGAAGCAATGTCAAATTTTATCGATTCTTTATACATCATAATGGTTGGAATTGGTATAATACTGCTTAATTTTGGTATCACTGAAAGTCGTAAAAAATTATCAAAATATTTACTAATTCTTTCTTTCTTATCATACAGTTTTGCTTTTTTCGCATTTAGTTATTCATCATATAAAGTAAACCATCAAATTACAGCACTTGTATTTACACTATCAGGTATATTATTACTAATTTTTACTCTGAATTTTTCTCTTAAAAGAGGTGAAGTTAATTATGAAAATCTACACTAAAATAGCATTAATTGCCATATTTGGACTATTTATTCTAAGCATAGGCTTGATTAGTATACAGTCAACTGACAGTCCTATATCATATCAAGATTCATTCTTAAAATACGACATACAGGATAATCAGGAATATGATTATGAGATAAATATTTCATCAAAAGAGCAATCACTAAATGTATTAAAAAATCTTGAAATGTCTGTTGATAAGGCAGAAAATGAAGACATTTACGAAAAGTATGTTTTAACCACAGCTAGTTCAGCAGAAGTTGAAAATAGTTATATCATCCAAAGAACAGATCAGGGGAAAATTATAGATATTAATTCAAAAACACCAATTATTCCAGAAGTCCAACCTGAATTCCCAAATTTGTTAGAATTTCCTGAAAAAACAGTTGAACCAGGCATGGAATGGACAACGGTATTTGATAAGTCTGGTGATTCTATAACGAAAAATGGAACAATAAAATATGAGGCCACCGGAACTTCTGATTTTGAAATTATTGGCAAAAAAGTAATTATAACCGAATCTGGCAATTTTGATTGTGTTGGAATTAAGCAAACAGTAAATTATTCGATAAAAGAATCCATAGTATCTAAAAATGAGACACTTAATTCTGAAAAATATGGTTATTACACAGGTGAAAATTGGATTAATCTAGAAAATGGAATTTTAATTAGGTCATCATTTAATCATCATAGAGTAATAAGTGCAGATCTATCAGAATCTTATCAAGGATTTTTTGGTTTTGAAAAAATATATCGTGAGGTTCCTATTGACTTCCAGATTGTAACAGAATTGACAGAAGTTAGAAACAATTAATGGAACAGTATTGGTTATGATTGAAAAAAAAAAATATTTACTCATTCTCTGTATTTTATCATCCTATATAATAATTGCATCAGCAAATACATCTACAATTCCAATCCAATATTTTCACCAACAAAATTGTCCCGATTGCGAAAAAACAGATCCTCTTATTGCTGAATTTGCTAATTCATACAATGATACAATAATTGAATGGATCGATACAAGTACACTGGATGGCTATAATAGATGGAAAAAATTTGGTTTTTTCGAAGTTCCTGCAATTGTGATAAATAACGAAATTAAAATTCCTAAAAATGAAATAACAAAGGAAAACCTTAGAGAAAAAATTAATTCTCTACAAATTGAACAATCAAATGAAAATACCAATACGAGCACTATACAACCTAACCTGAGTATTCCCGTGGCTTACTCTTTAGGATTATTCGCAGGATTTTCCCCATGTTTGATGGCGATATTAGGATTTATTTTCACCATTACAGCAAGTAAAAGTAAGGGTGTCCAATCAGGAATATGCATGGCAATTATGTTTGGTTTCGGGCTGATAACTGCATATATCATAATAGGCACTGCCATAATTTTTTCTCTTGGATCATTTGATGATACCAGATGGCTATCCATAATCGCAGGCTTGATTTCTCTAATATTTGGCTTAAATCTTATTGGGATTATTAAAACACCATCTTCTATAGATACATACTTCCATAATAAATCCAAACAATATATAGGTAGTTGGACTGGTCTCTTTGGACTGGGTCTTTTATTCTCAGTTGTAAAGGTTCCTTGTTCCGCACCAATGTTATTAGTACTCATTGAGCAAATGTTCAATAGCAGTTCGATTTCAGCATTAACACAACTCCTTACGTTTTGTGGAGGAATTCTTACTCCATTCCTTGCAATTGGTATAATTGGGGGCGCAACGTTGACTCAGAAAGTTCGCAATTACAGAATACAAATTCAAATAATCAGTGGAATTTTTCTGCTGATATTTGGAATATGGATAATATTTTTTAATTTATAATAACTATTCAAGCTTAGTATAATCTACAAATCTGTAAACCGAAGTCATTTATGTATTATCGAAAAGGCACTACGGGAAGTTTTGCTCAGATCGATCAAAAATTGAACTATTAATCTATATTATGATTGCCACCTCTTCTCTGCCGACGGACAAAAGGCATGTGAGTTATACAATCTGCTTCCGTCACCCCGGCTTTAATTTCAGTTTCCGGTCCGGTCACGAACAGAGAGAATAAAGAATCCGCAAACCACAACGGCGATCAAAAGACTCGAAAAGAATCCTGCAACATAGCCGCTGCCTGCCACGATGACACCTGTTACGATTGGGCCAGCCGAATGCCCGATGTCCATGACGGATGAGAGTGCTCCCATCGAGGCACCCATCTGCCCCTTTTCTGCGACATCCGCGATATATGCACTGGTCGCAACAGTGGAGAGCGAGATCCCGAGACCGATTAGTGAACTCACGAGAAGGAATACGGCGAAGGATGACGCAAACGGAATGGCGGCAGTTGAAATCCCGAGAACGAGGAGCCCGGTGACAATCTGAATTCTCTTGTCGATCCTGTCGGCGATCCTGCCGAAGAACGGTTTTGTCGCGGCGATGACCAAAGTCTGGACGGCAAAGAGGGCTCCGATCAGGTATGCACCAATTCCCTGCGATAAAAGAACGAGCGGGAAGAACGTCTCGAACGAACCGAAGGCGAAATAAGTTGCCATATCCACAAATGCCGTCGCACGGAGTTTACGTTCCGAGAAGAACATGACGAAACTGCTGCGAAATGACGAGAACGGTACGAAGGCGAGAGTTCCATGCTTCTCCTCCTTAAACATGAGAATCAAAATAAGAACGGGCAGGGCGGCGAGTGCCGCGACTATGTACACTATCCGGTAAGGGATAAGCCCGGGGTACATAACGAACAACGAGATGACAAAACCACCGACAACCGGAGCCAGGGTTCTGCCGATGAGGGTTGCAGAAGAGTACTGCCCGAGCATCTCGCCCTTGTTATCCGGAAAACGTTCGGCTATGATCGCTGAGACAACCGGGCCGAGGATTGCGGTGGCCGTCCCGTGGAAGAACCGGATCGGGATCAGCCAGAACGGATTGTTTATGATAAGGTAGAGCAATGGTGCGGAGAGGAATACCAGACCGGATACGATAAGCAGTCTCCTTCTTCCAAGATGATCCGAGATAACTCCTACGGGAAATGAAAAGAGAATTCCCGCGAGGGGGGATACCGCTGCGATCAGGCCGATTACGGCATCCCCGGCGCCCAAGGCCTGCGAAAAGAGCGGGAGCACGGGATTTTTGGATATTGTCGTCGAGAATATTGCGAAAAATCCGAGCATAAAGAGAAAATAGACCATCCGCCTGCCGGGCAGGGAAGAATTAGAGGACATATATCGCACCTTAAGGATCTATTTTAACGGAGTGAGCCGAAAAAGGTATTGATATTCGCCGTTGTCGTCCTAAAATAAAAAATGATGACCGGTATTGATGCGTAACATTGTATCTTCAGCGAAGCGGAAAAAACAGAAACAAAAAAAGAGGAATGATCAGGCATTACTAAGTATTGTAAATGCCCCTGACAGGTATTTCCGGATCGTTTTCCCGGATGTGGTATGTTTTGATATGCCACAACTTTTCACCTGTTCTTTGATTATACTCCTTTCCAGTGATTTCAATAAACTGAAACCCGGAACGGAATTATGGTATAAGTATCACTGTTATATGATCCGCCGCTTGCCTCCTGGCTGTTGAATGCATCAACGAGTGCATCAGCAGCATCTACGCCGTCCAGTCTTCCGTAACCGAAGATTTTGAAGACATTTATACCGTTGTTCTGTTTCACGTTGCGAACATAATCCCCGGCGACAACGAAGTCGAACTGATCGTCCATCATCGGGTGTTCAACGACGAGATAATTCTGACCTTCCGGGAGTTCTGCGGACATTGCCGCATCGGCATCAAACGTAAACGATGCATCGATGTTTACCGGTACCTTTGTCGTATTGAAATAAGAGTCGCCGAAGATCCAGATCTGAACTTCAGTAGGAACTCCTTCCGCAAACCCTGTAATCGAAAAAGGCTGCCCTTTTACAACATTTGCAGGAGAGATCTCCGCGGTGATGAAGGGTTTTTTGAGTATAATACTGGTCATGTTATAGTTCGTCGAGTTATCGAACCGGTTCTTCGCCGTGGGGCTGCTCACGACATAGAGAGTATAAGACCCTGCATCAAGGTTAAGATTGGCAGTGTAAAACGAATATTCCCAGGTGTTATTAGGTCCTGTTTCCACAACCGTAAATGAGTCCGGGTCTCCGTTGAACACTGCATCGTCCGGCGATTCAAGGTTGACACCTCCCGCCGGGAGGTTAGGACCTGTCAGGAAAAGGTACACGGAATCTGCACCTGAACCCTGGCCTCGCAGGACCACTTTTTCTCCAAGATAATAGGACTGGTCGCCATCTGCAGAGATGGTGACCCCCGTATCTGTTGCTGCGCCTAAAACAGGGACGACTACCGTCCCGACGATGAGAACAAGAAGGATTGCCGTTCTCATCGCAAACTTTTGTCTACTACCATGTAGTATCATATGTAAATATATCAATATTTACAATATAAATTGTTTCCTATGATATTTGTGATTTTATGTTCCGCTATAAGCCCCTCCATGATACGGGCAGGAAAAAGATTATAGGCAGTATTCCGGTTCTAAGATCTATATTCCTGCCTGCTCTTTGCAGAATTATAAAGATCCAGCACTGCAATTCCTCCGACTGTCGCCATAACAAACGCAACGCTGAATAGTATGAAATCATAGAAGATACCGATGGCAGTCCATGTAGCAGAGGGTCTATAACTGATGACCTCCAGTGGTGCGAGCATACCATGTGCCGCTTCAACGAGCATGTATACAAGAAACACGCCGAATACTAGAACTCCAATGAAGACAACACAGGCAGCTGCCTCAACACGGATCTTTTTCATCAGGGCAAACGATCCCGCAACAGCCTCACGGAGTGTCTTTTGTTCAAGAACAATCAGCGGCACGACAAACAGGGTCAGGATCAGAAGGAGCAGGTTGATCGCCGAAATGATCAGGGTGTCCACTAACCCCGGATATATCCAGAACAAAACCGATCGTCCTCCATAACCCGGGATCTCGGTAAAGAGGTCCCACCGGAGAGAGAGGTTGAAGGGGAACTGGCTGAGCGTGCTGAAAAGGAAATTATAGAAATACCCGAATAAATTGAATTTAGAGAGCTCATGCGGCCACCAAAGCAGTGACCGTAAAGTAAAAATCTCGACGAGAAGCATACCTGCGAATGCCAGAATAAAAGACCACAGGAAGATTGGCTTCAGGTATTTTTTCGCTCCTGCAAGCCCGGCAAAAAACGAAGACGAGACTCCTTTCTTTTGCGGGATGCTCAGGAAGAGGCCGGCCAGCAGGAACACCAGGCAGAACATTGTTGCAAACTCAATAAAAAACACCAGGACTTTATTCATTATACCAAGCTGCAAGTCAGTGTTCCAGAGGATGAAGTAACGTGAAGACTGGCCGATTGTATTCCCGGCCAGCACAAGCCCGGCGAGAGCCGCAAACCAGAGGAGCTGCCTGTTCTGGTTCAGTGTCTTCATCCCCGACAGGGCCGCTCCTATTCCTCTTCGGACAGATCCGGATATCCCGCCTCCGCCATCCGGGCTCCCAACATAAACCGGTTCGTGCTTATCTTCAAAATCCGTCTGCGAGGTGCAGACCACTGGCTGCTTCGGGCACAGGCCGAACCGGTGTTCGGTAATTTCAGGTTCGCAGGTCATACCTGATCCTCCCGGATCTTTGCGAGAAGTTCATCTGCCATCTCTGTCGGGTCCTGGACCTTTTCGATCGAAATCCCCAGCTCAGATGCAAGATCCCAGATAAACTCGATGCACTTCGTGTACTCGTCACAGGACCCGCAGTCGCCTTCATGCTCGTACCAGACCTGCATGCCGTGCTTCTCCGAGACAAATATATAGGCACTGGTCCGGAACGGGACCGACCATCCGGACAGGATGCCACGTTCTGCATCGATATTTTTGATCTGGATCCGGTTCGCCTGCGCCATCTCCCTGAGTGATGCATCTATCTTCCTGTCCATCGTGCGGAGGGCCTGGGATACTCCCTGCCTTGTGATGCCCAGCTCGTTTGCAATGGAAATATTCTGCATCCCGCTGCGACGCATCTTCCAGAACACAAATTGTTTCTCGTTCGTGGGGAGGAACATAAGTAAATATATCAACATTTACAATATAAAAATATTGAGTTCTTTTTTGGTATGATTCCTGAAACTTTTTGAGGTTAGTGTGCTTATTAATGCACTGCTTTTTTTTGGGGGGAGGCGCAGGAAGAAACGGAAATGACAGGGCTGGATTTATTTAGCAGGATGAGGATATTGATCAGGAATTTGCCGGAGGTATTTTGTGCAGGTAGAATGGGGAAAATGTAATGATATTGATGAATGGATGAAACTTGTCGAAGAGATAAGCTGGAATTATCCGGGGTTGGAAACAAAAGAGAAATTAGATGAGCACAAAGAAACGGTTTTGGAGTTTATGGACGAAACACGAGCTTTGTGCGTGAAAAATGGAAAAGAAATAACCGGAGTGCTTCTATTTTCGAGAGAGCATAATATGATTTGTTGTTTAGGTGTTTCGCCCGGATATAGAAGATGTGGAATTGCGGCAAAACTACTTGAAAAAGCAATAAATGAATTAGATCAAAATAAGGATATCATTGTTACGACATTTAGAGAAAACGATGAAAAAGGAATTGCACCAAGAGCACTATATGAGAAATTCGGATTCATTGCAGGTGAATACATCGAAGAATTTGGTTATCCTAATCAAATATATGTATTGCATCCATAAATCCCGATTTTCAAAATTTATCTAATATTCAGGGTCCCATGCTGAAGGTATGAAGAGAACATTTCCCGTATAACTTAAAAAACCATTTTTTAGATAATACTTTACATTTTCATCATTAGTCTGAACTATCCACTCGGTTTTAGGAAAAGTCCGAATACATCGTTCCAGCAATTCTCTTCCAATTCCTCTGCACTGGAATTCCGGATCAACAACCAGATCGTAAATGACCGATCTGATTATTTTGTCAGAAAGTACCCTGACAACTCCCACCAACCTGTCTTCATGCCATGCTGAAATAACGAGAGTCGAATTGATAAAAGGCAGATTAAAATTTGAAATCATTTCCTGTGTTTCAGTGCCCTTACTCCATCCTGCAGACATGAACAGAAAACGTAACTGATCAATTGGAAGGTCCTTCTTTTTTTCATTAAAAACAATTTCAGGCATATAACATCTCAATTATTTAATGGCATTTTCTCGCGTGTAAAATTTTTTTTCGCTCATAACCAAACCGAATTCTTTCCTTTCTCCCTGTCTCCTTTGCCGTCTGCATTCGGAGGTCGACCTCAACGATTTTTATGTACATTGTCCCTCATCACACAACTTTTCAGAACAATGAACGCTTTCCAGGCTAACAGCATTTCAGAACACTGGAAATCACAAGTGATGAGATTCAAAATTATGGAAGCTTATCACTCAAAACAAAAAGGAGATAGGAGCTGAATCGCACGGCTTTTTGGGCGGTTATTCGGGAGAGGCTTTCGGAGAGGTTTTTAGTCATAAGGCATTAGTAAAAGGCTGCAGAGTGCTTATTAGAATTTAAATGTTTTAATCATTAATAGAAATATAATGCCTAACGACAAGAGTGAAAAATCAAATAAGGTTGAAAAAATCTATCGTATTATTGAGTTTGAAATAGACAATGCGAATAATCAGATTTCCCTATATAAAAAAGACAATATCAATTTTATTCTTTTATTTTTTGCATTAATTGGATTATTTGTATTCATTCCTGCTGACACTTTTTTCTACAAATGGTTTGAGTATGGTGTTTGGATGGTAATTATTTTAATAGGAACAATTGTGTTCTTTTCAATTTTAATGTATTATTTTATCTATAAAGGAGGATTCAAGAAAGAAAATTCATTAAACGACAATAATATAAAATGTGAACTATGTGAAAGTAAGATAATATGTAAAGACATTGACGCCTCAGCAAAGAAAAAATATATCCTAAAATATTACAATTCTGTTTTCATTGAAATTATAGATCTTTACTACTCAACTTTTATTAATACGAGTTTTATATTTTTATTAAGTTGTATATTACCATACGTTTATTTCACATCTTCAAAAGATATCACTCCTTCTTTTCAAAATAATTCTTGGATTTCGTTGCTCCTGATGCTAATATTAATTTCGTATATTATTCTATATTTCAAACAATCATCCCTTCTTAAAAAGAGAAATTTTAAAGAATATTTACCGAAAATGGCAATCTATTCAGCCATAATTTTTATTTTTGCTGTAACGATTATATTATATGGAATTAATTCTAAAATTCCACCATTTGTTGAAATAACTAATGGTTCACAATTCTCATCACTCTTAATTGAGCACTTAGAAATCATTCCTTCTATGCCATTATCATGGATTGTGGTTTTCTATGTGTTATTTATATTTGTAATACTGATTGAAATCTTTATATCTTCAAAATATATTAGAATAATAAATCAAAAATTAGAGGAATTACTTATTTTAAAATATAGTATTGATCGCTATCAACTAGGAATTTCTCCGGAATTAAATATTGAAAGTACCATAAAAAAAGTTTCAAAGTTAAAAATTCAGCCTCCTAAATATACTACAGCAGGAGGGATATTCACAATTCCGATTCCACTACTAAATATTAGATGTGAAGAGATGGTTTATTTAGCCATTGAAGATCAACTGACTGAAGAAAAAGAAGATATCCAAAATTGAGTAATTCAAAGGATTGTAGTTAAATTATAAACTTTTTACAATTATAATCCATTTCTCTGATTAAAAATAATTAAGCTCATTACTAAATCAGGATAATAAGAAACAAAAAATGCGAGGGAAGGGATTCGAACCCTCGAACATCTACATGACTAGGCCCTGAACCTATTACATACACTTGGCACTGTTTACATTAAAAAACGGCCAAGGAGGATGATAAGTCATGGACGTAATAGGCAAGCTAAACAAACTCGACTCGACAAACAAAAAATACCTTGAACAGTTCAGCAGACATTTAAAACTAATACAAAATTCTCCGCAGACCATCAAAACCAAACTCTGGCGGATCTATACGTTTTTAATCTGGCTGGACTTCAAAGATGCAAAAGAAACCACCCAGGAAGACATTGAAAATTATTACCTCCTAAGATGTGAAAAAGTTAGTCCCTTCACGGTTCAGGGGGACATGCTCGACCTCAAGCTCTTCTTCAGGTGGCTCGTACCTGAAAACGAAAAGGAACTCTTCAAAAATATTAAATCAAAGAGGCCCAGGAATCATCTCCCCGTCGACCGGCTCATAACAAGAAGCGACATCATAAAGATGGTCGAAGTTTGTGAAAAACCCAGGGACCGGGCACTCATCATGATCCTGTGGGACACCGGTGCAAGGATCTCTGAAATTCTCAACCTGAACATCGGCCACATCCAGTTCGACAGATACGGGGCCGTTGCCATAGTCACCGGCAAGACCGGGATGAGGAGACTCAGGCTGATAAGCTCCGTTCCCGAACTTCAGAACTGGGTCAACATGCACCCTTACAGAAACGACTCCGACGCACCACTCTTCGTTACAAGCAGATGCTATGGCAAAACTCAAAGAAGGCTGAACTCAAGAACTGTTGAGAATAAGTTTAAAAAATTCTCAAAGGACGCCGGGATAAAAAAGAGAGTTCACCCACATGCAATCCGTCATGCAAGACTCACCGATCTCACAAAGAGTAACGGCAACAAGAAGGGACTCTCCGAAATGGAGCTCCGCATAGTAGCAGGATGGGAGAAGAACAGTTCCATGCCTGAAGTCTACATCCACCTCTCTGGTGCGGATGTGGAGCGCAAGCTTCTTGAAAACGCAGGCATCATCGATGATGAATCCGACCCCGCTGATAATGCACTTGAACCATGCCGCTGCCCCCGGTGCAAGACAATGAATCCACATGGTGCACTCTACTGCGTAGCGTGCTCAATGGCCCTGACAGAAGAGGCCGCGATGGAGATCGAAACTAAAAACCAAAAAGCCAAAGAGAGTAGCGAATACGAAGAGCTTTTTGATAGGCTAAAAAAAGACCTGATGGCCGAAAGGGGCTTGTCCTAAATTGACATTTTAGAAACTTTTTCTTTTTTTAAACAGGCGGACCGAATCCCCCTCCCTTGCATCAACCAATCTTTTCTGATTTTTTCTTCCACTTGGCACTCTTCAACTTTATAACACGCTCATCCCTATCCTTATCTGGTGCTAAAATCGCACCAGGTAAAAAAACATGGAAGAAATCGATAAACAAACACTCGAACACTTACCGGACCCGATTGCAAGACTCGTATGGGAGAAATGGATCGCCGAAGGAAAAGCAAAACTCATCGACAATACGCCCGGAGGCGAAACGTGCCAGGCACAGAACAGATAGACGGCAGCCCCCAGGGGGGCAAATTGTGGGCTAACACAAATAATCCAGGAACTGCCAACAACTCTTCAACCTCTGAAAACTTAAGCAAATCGGCCGGGCCAGTCCCCCTCTATCTCCTGCCACAGACACTCTCACAGGAGATCCATGAATTCGGAGATTCGATCATCGAAGTTAATATACGGAGAACCCGAGGCCACAACTACCTTATCAGGCTGACTGCGTCCGCAAAGGAGGAAGAGGCCAATGAATCCTGAACCAGGAAAGATCTCCATATGCGGTGACAACTCGCTCCGGATCGAAGCAGGAGGAATGCGCCTCTTCATCACGACAGAGGACGTGAAGAGTCTCATCTTCTACGGCCGTGTCGTCCCGATCTCGAAATCGGTTTGCAGAACCGGGGAAGGAGGGATCACTGAAAGCTTACTATCCATCGAGGGCCACGCCGCGATGAATGCCGGAGGAAAGGCGGTGACCTTCTTCACCACAAACGGTCACTACATCCTCCCGCTCATCTCCCTGCAGAGAGTCGCAAGGGGAGAGGCTGTATCCGCACCACTCTTCCCCCTTGAATACGATTCACCCGAGGGAAGAAAATGACCAGAGAGATCGAAAAGGCCCTCTCAATTCTCTTTCCCAAGGGAGGAATTGTCGAGCTTCGGGCACTCGCCGATTACAACACCCACAGCGGGTACTTCGACGACTACGCCGCACTCGCGGAGAAGGCAGATCAGATCAACCGTCTTTCAGATGTCCACGGTGTCTACGTAACACTCAACGAAGTCAACCCGGCCCTTCTCTCGCGGAGGGCCAACCGCGTGAAGATGAAGCTCGGGCGAAAGGACGCGACGACTGCGGACGCCGATATCGTCCGCCGGCGGTGGCTCCCGGTGGACCTCGACCCGGTCCGGCCGAGCGGTGTTTCATCGACTGATGAGGAACACGAAGCAGCCATCTCGAAGGCAGAGAAGATCGCCGGGTTTCTGGAAACTATCGGGTTCCCCCGGCAGGTCCTCGCTGACTCAGGGAACGGGGCCCATCTTCTTTATTCAATCGAGCTTCCGAACGACGACGACGCAACCGCTCTTATCAAAGACTGCCTGAACACACTCGACGCCCTCTTCTCCGATGATTCGGTCATGGTCGATGCGGCGAACTACAACGCGGCCCGTATCTGGAAACTCTACGGGACAATTTCCTGCAAGGGCGACGACACCCCGCACCGGCCGCACCGGATGGCGAAGATCCTTGATGCCCCGGAAGAGATTGAGACAGTTGCAGCCGAAAACCTCCGGAGGCTTGCAACCCTCCTCCCGAAAGACGAACCGAAGCCGCCGGCGAAGAACGGAGAGAAAGCAATCGACCTCTCCCGGTGGCTCTCCGAACACGGGATCGCGGTTGCGAGTGAAAGGCCGTGGCAGGGCGGAACCCTCTTCGTCCTCGAAGACTGCCCTTTCTCCTCGGCCCATAAGGACGGGGCCTTCGCGATACAGTTCGACAACGGGGCGATCTCTGCCGGCTGCCACCACAATTCCTGCGGCGGCGGAAAACAGAGATGGGCCGAACTCCGGGCGATGTACGAGATCAAGAAAAGCAAAAAGGAACGGGCGAAGAAAAGATCGGAACAGCCGGCCCCCACTTCCCCGGAGAGCGAAGAGTCACCGGAGAGAACAAAGGCCATCGAGATCCTCCGGACCGGCGACCCGATCGCCTTCATGCTCGACACATTCAACATCGAGCATGTCGGAGACAGGATCGTCGCCGAGTGCCTGATAATGTCGGTCGTCTCCCAGTCGGTCCTGAACACGAAGGGCCTGCACGTCTCGATCTCCGGAAACTCCGGGAAGGGAAAGACACACGCCTGCAATACGATGCTCCGTCTTCTGCCTGAAGAGTACCGACTCAAGGGGACGGTCTCGAACAAGGCCCTCTTCTACTTCGACTCACTCCGGCCGGGGACAGTGCTGCTCTTCGACGACGTGACGATGTCCGAAGACATCCAGGAGCTCCTTAAGTCGGCGACCGCAAACTTCCGGGAACAGATCGAACACCGGACGCTTACAACCGACCGGCAGCTCCGGGTCTGCAAAATTCCGGAGCGGTGCGTCTGGTGGCTCGTAAAGGTCGAGAACATCGGCGACGACCAGGTAATGAACCGGATGCTCACCGTCTGGATCGACGACTCCTCCGACCAGGACCGGGCCGTCCTTGAGCACATGAAGAAGGTCGAGGCCGGGGAGATCAAACCGAACGAGTCCGCGGCAGAAATCTGCCGGGCCATGTGGGATATCCTCAAGGAAGACTGCCTGAATGTTGCGATCCCGTTTGCGACCCGCATCCAGTTCCTCGCCTCGTCCAACAGGCGGAACCCGGCGATGCTCTTCGACCTCATCAAATGCCACGCCAGGCTGAACTTCTGCCAGAGGAAGAAAAATGAAGACGGAAGCATCATCGCTACAAGGGAAGACTTCAATTCCGGAAAGAACCTCTACACCAGAATTAACGGTGACACCGGGGGCCAGGAGACAAAACTCACGAGGAATGAGGCGGCCGCATTATCTACGGTTGCAAAAACGGGGATGACATCCTTTAACATCCGGAATATCCAGGAACTCACCGGCCTTTCATATTACCAGACATACCGGATGTTTCACGGATACAACTCCAGGGGAACGAGTTACGCGGGCCTTCTTGAAAAGTGCCCGGCCCTGACATGTATCGATACGACGGTGACGCTCGACGAGGACGGCTACTGTGTCCGGAGACGTGAGAACCATTACACCTTTGATTTCGAGATGTATAAAATCTGGATCGGCGGGGGCGATATATGGCTCGACGAATCGCCGGAGGACGGAGATAATGACGGCGATGACGGGGGGGACGACTCCCCCGATTCCCCTGAAAACCTTTGCAGCTTTACTGAAGATTTACAGCAGGTACGCAAAGGTTGCTGCAAAGATCAAAATTCGGAGAATGTTTCCGGATCTTTAAAAGAAGATAATAATATAGGTACTAGTACATGTACAGATAGTATTTTGCGTACATCCGCAGGAACACAGAAGGCGGACACGGGTCACCCTTCCGGGTGTGTGTCTCCGTGTGAAATTGGCGATGTTGCAAACAAAATCAATCGGAACACATCTTCAGGCCCGATTGAGACTTCACTAAAGCAGTGCCCTTCTTTTTTGTTGCAAACGAGTTACAATAACATCCGCAAAGGGAAAAGTGCTGCAAAGTTCCGGCCACTCCCAGGCGTTCTCGACCACCGCGATTTTGAAAGAGTGAACAAGGAGCTCGGGAAGTGTGATCTCTGCGGTGAAGGTCGGGCCGTTTTTTCTTCTAAGGAGCTTCAGACGAATATCTGCGAAGTATGTTTTGGGAGACTGTTGAGAGAGGATTTGAGGGAAGGGGGGGTGAGGTGATAAAAAACCTAAACCCCTTCATGGATGTGGTCTTCTTTCATCCCTTTCATAAACACAACTGCCAAATCATAACTCTCAACGGCAAGGCCCACAAGAAGAGTCTCCTCAGTTGCCATCTCCCTCAGAACCTCAATTCTGGACAAAGCTTCCCACTCGGCACGGGTTTGAGCAACTTCCGCTATTGATGACTTTAGGAATTCGAAGATAAATTTTTTATCCGGATCAATGATCGAGGGAATATACTCCATCATCACCACCTGAAACAATATCCCCGCTTGGGGCCACCGTCGATCTCTTTGATCTCTTCCACATTTGGCATGAACATTTTTGTTCTCTCCTTTTAACACGTGTGATTAACACTTGTATAATGCTTTGTTTGGATTGTATCTATAAATAATCACCTGTGTAAATCACTATGTATTATGGTACTCGTCGGAAATGGAAAGATTACATCTGCTGGAAAAACTAACACCAAATACCTTTCTGTTCCTGCAAAATTAGTAATGGATTCTAATTTCCCGTTTGAAGAAGGAGAGCAGGTCAAAATCACAATAGACCCACAAAACAAACGCTTAATTGTCGAGAAGATTAGATGATCTCAAAAATGGCAGGAAAAAATATACCTAAAAAAATGATAAACAATTCAATAAGTTATAGTAATCAATCGTAAACCCTGGTTTAGACAATGGACTTAGACGCAATACTATCGGATACCGAAAACCGGCAGGTTGAATATAAAGAATCGGACAACGCAGCGATGTACAAAACTCTCTCTGCGTTCTCAAATACAAACGGGGGAGTCGTGCTGGTCGGTGTTGCAGACGACAAGGCTATTGTCGGTTTTAACTGCTCCAATAAAAAAATAAAAGAAATAACAGACACTATTGCAAATAAACTTCTGATCCATCCTGTAATTACATCTCATGCAGTCGAAGGAAAAAAAATTCTTAAGATCGAGGTCTCCAAAAGCCCAAACCCTGTTTCCTATGATGGTAAATACTATTCAAGAGTCGGAAATACAACCCGTGGAATGCAGGCAGAAGAATTAAAGCGTTATTTCCTAAGGACAACCCAGTGGGACAATATTCAAGGAGATTTTAATCCTGATGAAATCGATGAACAGACAGTGAAATCTTTTGTAAAGCTTGGCTTAGACAGCGGACGAATGCCTCCCTCTGCAGCCAGTGAATCTGTTACTGAAATATTAGAGCACTTGAATCTTCTGCATAACGGAAAACTGACAAACGGTGCAATTATCCTTTTCGGCAAAAATCCCCAAAAGTATTTCACAAACGCTCTTGTCCGAATAGGCCGTTTCAAAGAAGAAGACATAATTATCGGGGACAAACTGGCCGGCGGAAATCTATTCCGCCAGCTGGAGGGAGCTGAAGAAGCGATAAAAGGATTCATCAACGTCAGGTACGAGATATCAGGAGACTCCTTCAAAAGAAAAGAGATCTGGGATTACCCTCTTAATGCAATAAGGGAAGCTTTGCTCAATTCGGTTGTTCACCGGGATTATTTTATGTCCAACAGGCAGACACAGATTAAAATCTTCGACGATTATATCTGGTTTCACAATCCCGGCGGCCTTCCCCTGGGCGTTACGATCGACGACATTGTAAAACTCCATTCATCAATTCCGCGCAACCCGCTAATAGCGGATGTGATGTACAAATCGGATTTCATTGAGGCATGGGGCACGGGGATAGAGAGGATGTGTTCTGCATTTTCGGATGCCGGATTACTACCCCCTGAGTTTAAAGAGGAGATGGGAGGCTTTTCTGTTTACTTCAGGAAGAGTTTCGACCTTGAGCAAATCATGAAAAGTCAGGCCCTAAACGATCGACAGAAAAGAGCCGTAGAATACGTTATTGAAAATGGTGAAATTTCAAATAAAACTTATCAGGAATTGAATTCTGTCTCAAGGACTACGGCAATAAGGGATCTAAAAGAGCTTGTATCATCAGGAGTTCTCAAACGGACCGGTGTAGGTAAATCAACCGTTTATAAGCAATAACCGTGATCGGTTTGCGATCCATTTACGATCCATTTGCGATCCGATTACACCTTGAAAAATTTATAAAAAACTCATAAAATACTTATCAAAAACTTATCAAACCATTATTACGCCTTGCTTACGATCTCAAATTTCGATCCATTTACGATCCATTTGCGAGGAATCACGAGTGGTCACGATTCATTTGCAGTGCCGGGGATCTTCAAAAGGAGTTTCCGGGCATTTCCGGTTTCTCAGCTTCGAGTCTCCGGAGAATGAAAAATTTTATGAGACTTCCCGGGGCTCTGAAAAAATCGCACCACTGGTGCGAGAAATAGGCTGAAGTTATAATATCAGCCTAAACGCCCTCCGGGATGTGGTCTTCTTTCATCCCTTTCATAAGCGCAATTGCCAAATCATAACTCTCGACGGCGAGACCCGCAAGAAGAGCCTCCTCACTTGCCATCTCCCTCAGAACCTCTATTCTGGACAAAGCTTCCCACTCGGCACGGGTTTGAGCAACTTCCGCTATTGATGACTTTAGAAATTCGTAGAGAAGTTTTTTATCCGGGTCAATGATCGAGGGAATAGACTCCATCATCACCACCTAAAAAATATCCCCACCCAGGGCCGTAGCCGATCTCTTCTACATTTGGTATGAACATTTTTTGTCCCCCACCTTACAGCACAATTTACAGTATGTATTACAGTATTGAGCCGCTGGCATATATAACTTACCATGCAAAATATACTGTATGTCCGTCGTAGGAAATGGGCGCGTTGTATCTCAGGGAAATGCAAAAACAAAATATTTAACGATACCATCCGCATTAGCTAGAGATTCAAACTTTCCATTTGAAGAAGGAGAGCAGGTCAAAATCACAATAGACCCACAAAACAAACGTTTAATTGCCGAAAAGATCAGATAATCTCAAAAATATAGCAGTTAATTTCCTTCATAGCTCCTTATTATCAATGATTTTGCTCTTTCAAGATCATCATCATTTCTAATTAATATTTCAAGATCGCCAGTACCATAATGGCCGATAGTTCTTACATCCCGTAAAAATCCTTCTTTCAATTCAACAGAGTCGGGGTCCACCTTTATCCATACAACGATCTCTTTTTTCTGATATCCAATAGTAACACATGCAAAATTCTTAATCCGCTTGAAAGCAACGTAGAACTTTAAAACTTTTGTCTGGACATCGTCACCGAGTGCTTCAATAAACGCTCGTAATTCCTCATACCTGTCTTTCAGATCGTCATCGGATTGTTCGAGATGTTCTGAAAATGTCTTATAAACAATCTGTTTCTTCCCTTTCACCGGGCTGATCTTCTTACTTTCGGATTCACCCCCGTTTTGCGCAGAGGTTGCATTCACCAATTCGAGGAGGAGAAGATCTGGATCGAATTCACGATACCTTAAGAGTTCTATGTTACGATTTATCTGCTGCACTGCATGGAGATCGTATTTGGTAAAATCACCAGCTATACAGAGAAGACGGGGATTACTCCAGTCTATTTTATCTTGCCACTCATTTCCCAGCTTTTTCAGTACTTTTAACTCGAACTCCCCTTTATGATCCATCAGCCAGTCGAGATAGAATAACCCCTGATTGATAACATTTTCATTAATGGCTCGTTTATATTCGATTATTACAGGGAAACCATTCTCATCGATCCCCAGCGTATCAATACGGCCTCCATGTGTCTTCCCGGTCGCATATTCACTCGCAAGGAATGTTATTCCAAGAAGAGACTCCAGGTTTTTCTCGATATATTTTTGAAGAGATTTTTCGAGGGCCATAGACTGCCCTTTGAGTTCGGTCGCATTCCCGTCGGCCATGCTAAAGATACGAATATCTCCCATTGATTTCACCCTCTCGGAGTCTCGGCTGCCTTCATGATATATTCATAATCTTCTTCCGGGATGGTCCTCATTGCCGTTCTCAGGTGGCCGGTCCACTGCTTCTTGTTGGTGATGAACTCCAGCTTTGGAATGAGTGATTTGAAGTCCAGAGGTTCATCGAATATTTTGACGGGCTTCAGCTTCACGCGATAGGGGAATACTTCTTCCCCTGGCATTGTCGGCGGTTTGACGAAGACTTCTGACTGATCTTCGAAGGGTTTCGATGTTATCTCATAGGCGCCTGTTATTGCGGACGGGAGGATCGTATCTCCTGCATTCTCCTGGCGGACGAATATGGTGATCTTATCGCCGGGATTTGATCTTTCGATGCTGTTCTTATTCCTCTTCGGAACGCCCCAGATGTTTTTCTTCCTGATGATCTTCCAGTTGTCGCGGTTGGTGGATGCAATCCATATTGTCATTGAAATGAGATTAGGGACCGGGAGTAATATATCTTTCATCGAAATGCCAATTGTCGTTTCATATAGAAATAGGCTAAAGCAATTAATGAAAAAATCCAATCTGTATAACTATTATAGATTCTCTACAATAGGAAATATTAGGATGAACACCGAGACACGGATAGAACATCTCAAAGATAAATTACTCAGTGATGTTTTTTTAGAAGGGAGAGGGCTTGGAAATGAAATTCCATTTTGGATCTTTGATTACCCACCCGAAGATGAACATCTGGTCCGCCACTCAATAAAAAGAATTGAAGAAATATTGAAATCCAATTCAATCAACTTTATTGAGATCGACCTTTATGAATTGTGTCTTGAAATTATCGATAGCAAAATTAAATTTGAAAAAGTTATCGAATTTGAAAAGAAAAGGGGTTCAGACGAATTATTAAAAAAATTAAGAATAATATTAAAGCAGGATACTGTAAAGAAAGTTATAACCAGGAGACTTAGTGTCTGTGGTAATGTGGAGGTCGTCTTTTTAACAGGAATCGGGAAGGCATGGCCCATGATCAGATCGCACTCGATCTTAAATAATTTGCAGCCGGTTTGGGGGAATACTCCGCTATTAGCCTTTTATCCGGGGGTATACAACAACACAGAACTAAATCTGTTCGGCAAGTTTGAGGATGGTAATTACTATCGCGCATTCAGGATAATCAACGAGGAAGAAGCATAGTCGGGAGGCAGTGAAATGGAACCCAAAATCAGTGATTTATTTTATAATGACATCAGAAGAGAGATCAACGGAGTTATTAAGGTTGATCAGTATGACGATCAAAATGTATTCACAGAACTTAATGAATATGTCGTGACCAGGGAGTCACTAAAATATATCGATACTTTTTTTGAAAGATACCTGAATTCGATAAATAATCCTACTGATAAAACAGGTGTCTGGATCTCAGGAGATTTTGGATCAGGTAAATCCCATTTCTTAAAGACGTTATCATACCTCCTTGAAAACAGGGAAGTTGCAGGGAAAACCGCACTTGAATTCTTTGAACAAAAGATCTCTGACCCGGGTATCCTAAACACAATTGAAAAATCGGTAAAAACCGGTACAAAAGATATAATCCTGTTCAATATTGATTCCAAATCAGGAGAGACCTCTGAGAGAATAGTAGATATAATGATGAGAGTCTTCAATGAAAAGAGAGGATATTTCGGGGATGTCTTCTGGATAGCGGAGATGGAAGAAAACCTCGAAGACAAGGGCCTCTTCGATTTATTTAAAGAAGAATTTTTAAAAATCAACGGAAATAGATGGGAGGAGATCCGTGAACAGTATTCTTTTGAGCAGGACGACATAATTGACGCCCTGGAAAAATGCGGTTTTCAAAGCAGAGACGCGTCTGAAAGAATGTTTGAATCAGACGGCCAGAACTACATCCTGACTCCTGAAAAATTTGTAAAAACCATTAAAAAGTACTGTGATTCCAAAGGGAAGGATCACCAGGTAGTATTCCTGATCGACGAGATCGGGCAGTACATCGGTGACAACAGTCATCTGATGCTTAACCTTCAGACTGTAGCAGAAGAGTTCGGGACTATACTTAGAGGGAAGGCATGGATAATTGTCACATCGCAGGCAGATATCGAGACTGCTCTTAACGGAATAAAAAGAAAGGATACGAAACAGGACTTTTCAAAGATCCAGGCACGTTTTGATACGAGGATAAGTCTTTCCAGTGCAAATGTGGATGAAGTCATAAAAAAGAGAATTCTCAGGAAAAAAGATGAATCCAATGAGATGCTTTCTCTCTATTTTGAAGAGAAGAAGACTATCCTCAAAAACCTGATATCATTCTCGCAAGGCAGTGCTGAGATGAAGAAATACAGGGACTCAGAGGAGTTTGTCTCAGTATACCCTTTTGTTCCGTACCAGTTCAATGTCCTTCAAAAGGTATTCGAAAAGATTCGCACGACCGGTTTTACAGGCAAGCATCTTGCCAAAGGCGAACGCTCGATGCTCAATGCATACAAGGAGTCTGCTGAAAAATACGGGGACTCCGATATAGGGACTCTTATTCCGTTTTATTCGTTCTATGATACCATCGAGAGTTTCCTTGACCCAGTGATCATAAGAACAATTACTCAGGCAGGGGATAACGATAATCTTGAAGATTTTGATTGCCTCATTCTAAAGACCCTCTTTATGATAAGGCATGTAAATGAATTGCAGCCCACACTTGACAATATTATAGTTTTATCACTTACAAATGTCGATGAAGACAAACTCAGCCTTAAGGAGAGTGTTGTTGCCTCCCTAAACCGGCTTGAGAAAGAGACACTGATCAGTAAATCGGGTGATACATTCCATTTCCTTACAAACGAAGAACAGGAGATAAACAGGGAGATTAAAAATATAGACATCGAAAGGCACAAAATTGTCCAGGAGATATATGAAGAGGTATTTAATTCAAATGATATCTGCCAGAAATCATACGGCGACTATAAATTCAACAAGTCTGTCGACGATAAACTGACGACTTCTCCTGATGCGGATCTCACAATCAGATTCCTGACACCGCGTTCTGATGAGTACCCGGACGACAGCGATCAGAGCACTTTTACCGGTGAAATTCTGAGTAATGTTGATTCAGAAGACACTCTTCTCTTTGTCTTTCCGAAAGATAGTAAATTTCTATCACAGATTGAAGAGTATCTCCAGATTGATGCATATTTCAAACGAAACGGTTTAAATCGCAGCGATGAGTTAATGCAGGGTATCCTTACGGCAAAGAAACAGGAGGCAGAGAGACTAAAGAATTCATCAGTTCTGGCGATCTGTGAAGGGGTTAAGAATGCAAGAGTTTTCATCGACAGGAGAAAGGTGGATCTCGGTTCCGTAGGTCCAAGAGAGAGGGTAAAAGAAGGATACGGGAAACTTGTGGAGAATGTTTACAGCAAGTCGAATTATGTGACAAAAGAGTTCGAATCTGAAAATGACATTATCAGGTTACTAAAGACAAACGATCTCGAAAAGTTTGGTCTCGGGAGGTCTGAGACAAATGAACTTGCTTTAAACGAGATACTCAGTTACATCAGTATCAGGGATGAGAGAAAGATCCCGGTCGTTTTTAGCGAGTTAAGGGATCATTTTATGGGAAAACCATACGGATGGAAAAATTACACAGTCTCTGGTCTTGTTGCAACTCTTTTCATGGGAGAGGATATCAGGCTCAGGTACCAGAGGACGTATCCTCCACTAAATCCGGAAGAGATTACAAAATATCTGACAAGGAAAGAAAATTTCGACAAGGTGATTATCGAGATCCGGAAGAAGACCGGTATCGAGATCATAACCAATGTGAAGTCGGTTTTAAGGGATGTCTTTGATAAGACCGCCCTTCCTGAGAAGGAGAATGATCTATATAATCTGGCAAGGGATCTTTTTGCGGGGAAAAGGGAAAAACTGTCTGAAGATCTTGTCAAATATTCGGAGGAGAGCAGGTATCCCGGAAGGAAACAGATCGAGAGTTACCTGGGATTCCTGAAAGAGATCCTGGCTGTGTCCGATCCTTCGGCTTTCCTGAAAAAGATCTCGGATGAAAAGGATGAGATCTTCAGGCTTAATGCAGAGGCAGAGCTTCCCTTAATATTTTTCGATGGGGGTCAAAAGGATATATTCAAGAGAATTCTCGATAAGGTCGAGGGATATAAGAGGAACGCCCGGTTCCTGACAGAAGAGGCGAAAGAAAGCCTTTCGCAGATCGAAAATATTCTTGCTTCGGATGAGCCGTATTCGGATATCAAAAATCTTAGCCATCTTGAGGCAATTGTCGAGTCGTCTCTTGCGGAATCTCTTGCAGAACTGAAGGATGAATTCAAAGATCAGGCTGAAAGCTATAAGTCCAGGCTCAGGAGTGAATTCAGTTATTCTTCTGTTAGTAATCCCGATATCGGAGGTTCCGTGGATGAAGCGTTTGATTATCTTGCGGATGATGTTGGAAGATCTGGTGACTGCTCATTTATCAAATTGAAGATCGGCGATCTTTCGGGTCTTTATAAGGGGACATACAGGGAGATCGAAGAGATGATAAACTCGGAGAAGACGGCCGGACCCGGCGATGAAAAGGTCCCGGAGATCCCCCTCGATATTATTGACAAAACAGAAATATTCAGGACGAAGAAGACTATCGAGACCGAGGAAGATCTTGAGGAATATATCGCGGAGATCAAGGGAAGACTGAAGGAGCTTTTGAAGAAGAACAAGATCCAGGTGATCTGAGTATGGATAAAGCGAGGGTGCAGGAATTCTCTGATACTCTCAGGGAAAGGCTTTCTGAAGAGACGAAGGCACGTGCAGCTCATTTCGGGATTTTCCCGAAAAAGATCACTGAGGTTGAAAAAGAGCTTGATGACTCTGTTATCATCGGCGGAAAGGTATATAGTAAAAGCATTGGCAAACAGAGGAAGGTCCTCGTCGAAGAGATCTCCAAAAAGGGGTATGAGAGGGTTATCGGGGAGATAACCTATACATGGTTTAACAGGTTTGTGGCCATCCGGTTTATGGAGGCGAACGGGTATATGCCGGTGAGAATTTTTTCTTCGGATTCTGAAGAGAAAAAGGAACCTGATCTCCTTACAAAAGCACAGAATATTTCTTTTATGAAGGTAGATCGCGATTATATCCTCGATCTGAAATCCGAGGGGAAAGATGAGGAGCTCTACAGGTATCTGATTCTCAGACTCTGCAACTTTCTTCATGAGACGATGCCTTTTATGTTCGAGGAGATACAGGATTATTCCGAACTTTTATTTCCCGGACGTCTCCTGCATACCGATTCCCTTCTCGTTGAACTGAATGATATTATCAGCGGGGACGACTGGAAGGAGACTGAGATTCTCGGGTGGATCTACCAGGATTACATTGCGGAGAAGAAGGGCCGGCTGATGAAGGCGAAGAAGGCATATTCGCCGGACCAGATCCCGGCTGTAACCCAGCTCTTCACTCCGAAGTGGATTGTTCAGTACCTTGTTGAAAATTCTCTCGGGAGGTTATGGATGCTGAACCACCCGAATTCACGTCTTTTTGAGAAGATGGATTACTATATCGCACCCGTGGAGAGGGAGACCGGCTTCTTAAGGATTAGTTCGCCGGAAGAGATCCGGGTATGTGATCCTGCCTGCGGGTCGGGGCATATTCTTGTGTATGCCTTTGATCTTTTGTACGAGATCTACAAGGAGGAGGGATATCTTGAATCGGAGATCCCCGGGCTGATCCTGAGCAACAATCTCTATGGGATTGAGATCGACAGGCGTGCGGGTTCTATTGCGGCCTTTGCTCTCGTAATGAAGGCGAAGAACAGGAACAGGAGATTCTTTGACAATCCTGTGCAGCCCCAGGTCTGCGTTCTTGAAAATATATCTTTTGAGGAGGACGAGCTTGAGGGTTATATGTCTGCAGTCGGGAGCAATCTTTTCTCGCGGGAATTGAAGGAGACGATTCTTCAGTTCACTGAAGCGGACAATTTCGGGTCCCTGATCCGGCCTGCATCTATCGATCCGTCCTATATCCGCCGGATGCTTGACGATAAAAAAATCTCAGAGGATCTTATCCTCTACGAGACACACAAAAAGGTCCTGCAGGCCCTTGAGCAGGCGGAATATCTTGAGCCCCGTTATCATGTGGTTGTCGCCAACCCGCCGTATATAGGAAACAAGGGGCTTAATGCCGGGCTGAAAAAGTTTGCAAAGGACAATTATCCTGACAGCAAATCAGATCTCTTTGCGATGTTTATCGAGCGGAACCTGGATCTTTCGATTGATAACGGGTTGGTTGCGATGATTACCATGCAGAGCTGGATGTTTTTATCTTCTTTTGAAAAACTTCGCGAGAAGATATTGGACAATGACACGATAATTACAATGGCTCATTTCGGCCCCAGAGCATTTGACAGCATAGGCGGAGAGGTCGTTTCAACCACAGCTTTTGTTATAGAAAATGCTCACCGTCCTGATTATCAGGGTGCATATGTCCGTCTTGTTGACGGCAGGAATGAATCGGAAAAGAAAAAAGCACTCCGTGATGCAATTCTTCAATCAGGTAATGATACAAGTTCACAGATGGAGGCAAAATGACGATCCCGATCTCCGAACTCATCAAAATGCCGGAGGGAAAGACCCTTGAATTCAAGCGGGATCTTTCTTCGCCGAAGAATATCCTGAAGACGATCGTTGCTTTTTCAAATACTGCCGGCGGGAAGATATTCATCGGTGTGGAGGACAAGTCACGTGATATTACCGGGATTCCTGATCCGCTGAGCGAGGAGGAGAGGCTTTGCAGCCTTATTGCCGACAATATCGCGCCGAGGCTGGTCCCGGATGTCGAACTTGTCTCCATCGATGACAAGACTCTTCTTGCCGTCGAGGTTTACCCGAGCGGGAGGCGGCCTCATTTTCTGAAGAAGGAAGGACCGGATGAGGGGGTCTATGTAAGACTTGGTTCAACCAACCGGAAGGCCGACCGGGAACTTATCGAAGAACTGGATCGGAGTGTTTCCGGGGTTTCATTCGATGAGACCGCTGTGCCGGATCTCTCTCCTGATGACCTGGATATCGAGGCCGCAAAGGATGACTTCAAAGGAGTCAGGGAGCTGAATGAAGAAGAGCTGCTGACGCTTAAATTCCTGGTTCCTGTTCAGGGGAAACTGGTTCCGACGAATGGCTCCATGCTTCTTTACGGTAAGAGGAGGGATTACTATTTCCCTGATGCATGGGTCCAGTGCGGGCGGTTTATGGGAAAAGACAAGACTTACATCTTCGACCATACCGAGATTCACGAGAATCTTCCTGCTACGGTCGAGAGCGTCATGCTTTTTCTGAAGAAGCATGCCTTTAAGGGTGCTGATATCTCTGGTATCAAACGCAGGGATGTCTGGAGCATTCCCCTGACAATTCTTCGCGAGGCTGTTATCAATGCGGTTATCCATACGGATTATTCGCAGAGGGGTGCACCTATCAGGGTCTCTTTCTTCGACGACAGGATCGAGATCGAAAACCCCGGTATCCTCCTCCCCGGGATGACGATCGAGGATGTGAAGCAGGGGATATCGAAGATCAGAAACCGCGTCATTGCAAGAGTCTTCCGTGAGCTCGACCTGATTGAACAATGGGGGAGCGGTTTTCGCCGGATATTGAATGAGGCGGAAAGGCTCGGCCTGCCCGAACCCGGGATTGAAGAGATCGGGATGAGGATCAGGGTGACTGTTTTTCTGGCAGAAAACATTGAGATTAGGACAACCGAACAAGTAACCGAACAAGTAACCGAACAAGTAACCGAACAAGTAAAACGCCTGGTGGCCTGCCTGAAGGAAGAGCCGCTGAGTGTAAAAGAGGCGATGGAAGCTCTCGGACTGAACCACCGGCCGACATTTATGTATGATTACCTGAAGCCTGCAACAGATGCCGGACTTGTGGAGATGACACAGCCGGATTCACCGAAGAGCCCTAAACAGAAGTACCGGCTGACAAAAAAAGGAGTGTCTCTCATCTCAAAAATAGCGGAGGATAACCAGTCATGACCTCAGGAAATGCAAACAATCCGGTCCCGAACTTCTACCGGGCCTCAGCCGACGATTTCAGGAAGATCCCCGGGAGCCCGATTGCTTATTGGGTTAGTGAGAAATTTAGAAGTTTGTTTTGTGAAGATCAGCTATATAACTTCACAGAATCTGGTGGGAGATGTAAAACACATAATGATGAATTGTATGTCAGAATGATTTGGGAAACCTCCAAAAATAGAATTGGAACAACTAATTTCTGGAAGTTATATAATAAAGGTGGTCCCTCACGTAAATGGTATGGGAATCTAGATTACTTAATTAAATGGACTGAAGATGCAAAAATAAAATATTCACAATCTGGAGGATTAAGTAATCAATCAACGTGGAATCGAATAGGAATAACTTGGTCTGGAATTTCTTCTAGAAAAACAGCATACAGAATAAAAATTAAAGAATCTGAATATTCATCCGCGTCTCCTACAATTTTATCAAGCGAAAAATTGTCCAATAATAATATTTTGGGATTCCTCAATACAAAAATATCATTTCAAGCAATGATGCTTATAAACCCAACAATGCAAGTAAACGTTGGAGACGCATTGAAATTACCCTCTAAGATGATTATATCCGGGGATACGATCGAAAAGAATGTTGATTCACTAATCAATCTCGCAAAAACAGACTGGGACTCCTACGAGACCTCATGGGATTTCGAATCGCTTCCCCTTCTCTCCCCCGAATACAAGTCCCCGACCATAAAGGAGACCTACACAAAACTCCGGTCGCACTGGCGTGAGATGACCCTTGAGATGCAGAGACTCGAAGAGGAGAACAACAGGATCTTCATTGAAGCATACGGGCTTGAAGACGAACTGACTCCCGACGTTCCTCTCTCCGAGATAACACTCACATGCAACCCGCATTACCGGTATGGCGGGAAGAGGAACGAAGAAGAACTCGAAGCACTGCTCCTCAAAGACACGGTGAAGGAGCTTATCTCGTATGCGGTCGGCTGCATGTTCGGGCGGTACTCGCTCGATAAGCCGGGACTGATTCTTGCAAACCAGGGCGAGAAGAAAGACGACTATCTCGCACAGGTACCTGAACCGTCATTCAGGCCGGACGACGACAACATCATCCCCGTCCTCGACGACGAGTATTTCACCGACGATATCGTATCAAGGTTCATGGAGTTCCTGAAGACTACATTCGGAAAAGAAACCCTCTCAAAGAACCTCGACTTCATCGCCGCCGCACTGACCGGAAAGAGCAGCGCCTCGCCGGAGGAGACAATCAGGGACTACTTCATCAGGGACTTTTACAAAGACCACGCCAGGACATACAAAAAGAGGCCGATATACTGGATGTTCTCCTCCGGAAAGAACCAGGGATTCAACGCACTCATATACATACACAGGTACGATAAGACCACCCTTGCCAAGATGAGGACCGACTACCTCCTCGAACTCGAATCCAAACTATACGCAGAGGTAAAAGTGCTCCCTGAAGAAACGGAGAGAAACAAGGCGCGGCTGGCAAAGATCAAAAAGCAGATCGAAGAGATGCAGAAATACGACGAACTCCTCAACAACAAGGCATTATCCCTAATAGAGATCGATCTCGACGACGGAGTCAAAGTCAACTATGAAAAGTTCGAAGGACTTGTAAGGGAGATCTGAAACTTTCGGATTTATATGAACGCAGACCCAAAAATCAGGTAAAAGGAAAAGAGATATGCCGATACTAAGCCTGGAGAAGACAAACGCCGCAATACTTGAAAAATTCAGCAGAATATCTGAATTTGAAAAGAGAAAGATTGTCTTCTGGTACGACAGTGAACAGACCGCCGGAGAAGAAGATCTTCACGCCATCATTCAGACCCTCCGGCAAAAAGGCATAAAAACACTTATCCTCGGAGATAACTTCTACGAGATCAAAAAAACTCTCGAACACGACGATACGGAATCGAATTATCTCGTCTACTCCCCAAAACCCGAAAGACCATTCCAGGAGAACTGGCTTTTAGACATCCAGCTATACTCGGAAAGATTTGAAAACAGCCGGATATCCGATATAAAATCAGAGATCGGGATAGAAGGCTACAGCCTTGACAACTTCCTCGATAAGCACAAGAAGTTCTTCGCCAACAAAAGAAGAGTCGCCGCATTTAAAAAATTCTATGAGGAAAGATGGAAAGAAGAAGACTTCATAAAAGGAATATTTGCAGTAATTACCGGATCGACCGTACCTGACGAAAAAGAGATTGTAAAAAACATACTCCTGGACTCCCTCTCAGAAGAAGAGAACAAGATGTGGGAGGATGTTACCCGCTACAACCTCGAAGAAGCCTTCTGGAAGATCGCAGAAAGAAACTTCGGATTTTATAGAGAACACCCCACACTCGGAAAACTATTCCTGAGCTTTCTGATAACCCACATCGACAGAAACTCAACACTCCCTCTCGGATCGCTGCTCGAAACTTACGTCAACCGGAAAAGGCAGAGCAATGAATGTGAGATATTCATCTCAGGCTGGATGGACAACTCGAAAGACTCCTCCCTGTTCGACGAATACTGCCGAAAACTTCTGCTCGAAGAAGACAAAAAACTTGAAAAAGAACTGACATCCATTCTCAACAAAGAGAAAGTCGAATGCTACCTGGAAGTGGAAGCGCCGGACATTTTTGATAAAAGCATAATCAGAAAGATAGTCGCCACAATATCAAAAGGCGGCAGCGATTATGATAAATACCTCGAATGGATAGAAGCACGGAAAACAAAACATTACTATACCGAATTCAGGGAGATCTACTCTGCACTCAGATACGCAATAATGCTCATCCGCCTCTCGGAAGAGATCGAAGAGAGGGACATCCCGGAAAGCAGCCTCAATGAACTCTTCATAAACTATACCACAAATTATTATCTCCACGACTTCTATTACCGGAAATTCTACTCCCACTATGACAAAACAAGCGGGAAAGATATCCTGAAAAACAGTATCCGGGAAAAAGTTGAAAGAGAATACCGGAGCGCAAACGAAAAGCTACTTATGAAATGGAGCAGTCTCATTGAAGCCCGGCCCGACGGAAGATGGGGAATAGAGCTCATCGGCAACCAGGAAGACTTCTTCACTAACCATGTTGCAAAGATTATCAAAAGAAACGACAGGGACAAAGTCGCAGTCATAATCTCAGACGCCATGAGATACGAGGTTGCCTCCGAACTGAAAGTTCTCCTTAACATAACTACAAACGGCACAGTTGAGATGAAGACGATGGCCGGCTGCCTGCCATCCTATACAAGACTCGGAATGGCATCCCTGCTCCCACATAAAAAACTCGAATACAGAAAAGATCGTGTCATCGTAGACGGAACCGATTCCGACGGCCTGAAAAACCGCGAAAAGATCCTTACGTCCTACGAGAAGGAATCGATAGCCTTCAATTTCAGGGATTTTCGGAACCTGAAATCAGATGAGGCAAGAGAGCTGATCAAGGGAAAAAAGGTTGTCTATATCTACCACAACAAAATCGACGAGACAGGAGACAGCAAAGCGTCAGAAGATGAAGTCTTCGAATCCGCCGAGTCTGCCATCCGGGATATCGACGAAATAGTAAACCGCCTCGGAAGATCCCTGAATGTAAACAACATAATAATCACGGCCGATCACGGCTTCATCTACAAACGCGACAACCTTGAGAGTGCCGATATCGTAGAGACGACCGGTTTTGACAAAGAAGATATCCTGGTAACAAATAAAAGATTTATAATCACCAGCCAGCAGACCGAACTTCCGAACACTCACAGGTTCATGATGACCTATCCCTCCGATTCAGGTGAACAACTCTATCTCTATACTCCATTCGCCGATCTCCGTTTCAAACTCCCGGGAGGAGGAAGAAACTTTGTTCACGGAGGCTTATCTCTCCAGGAGATAGTGATTCCGGTTATTCTCTACAACCATAACAGATCCACATCAGACCTCGACAAAAAGGGGATCGGGCATGGAAAGGTAGGAATAACAACAATCGGACATATTCAAAAAATAACCAGCAACCCGTTTAAAATCAGACTGCTCCAGACCGAAAACGTGACAGACAAACGCGAACCGCTGAGATGCAGGATTGCTCTCTATGACAATACAGGGGAAAGAGTCAGTGACGAAAAAACCATCATCGCCGATAAGACCTCGGATGAACCGAACGAAAGAATCTTTGAGGCAATACTTACATTGGGCAGTAATGTTAAAAACGGGATATATATCCTGAAAGCCATCGATGAGGACATAAAGGCCAAATACACCGATGTTCTTGATATGGTTGTTGAAGTTGATATTCTGATAACCGATGATTTTTGACTGGAGGCTTTAGAGATGACAGATCAGTATGGTATGGAAACGGACAAAAAACTCAACCTGTACTTCCCCGGCCGGGTCGTAAGAAAAGACCTCACAAAGAAGCTCAAAGGCAGTAACAACGTTCCGGTATATGTCCTTGAGTACCTGCTTGGCTCGAACTGCGCCACAGATGACGAAGAACTCATCAAAGAAGGGGTCAGGAAAGTAAAACGCATCTTATCGGACAACTACGTCCGGCCCGACGAAGCCGAATTGATAAAGTCAAGGATACGGGAGACCGGTTATTACACAGTCATCGATAAGATCACCGTCCATCTCAATGAAAGAAGAGATGTATATGAAGCTGAATTCTCATCACTCGGCATAAGGGAGATCGAAGTTGATCCCGAGACAGTAAAAAAATATGAAAAGCTCCTCGGAGGAGGGATCTGGTGCATAGTAAAGATGGAATATTCCCCGGAATCCTCCCGCTCCCCCTTCATCATCTCCAGTTTAAAACCCATCCAGATACCAAATATGGATATCAATGAACTTATCGACCGGAGAAAAGAATTTACGAAGGATGAGTGGATCGATGTCCTGTTAAGAACAATAGGGATGGAGCCTGACAAACTGGAATATTCTGTCAAATGGCACCTTCTTGAGAGACTGGTTCCTCTTGCAGAAAATAATTACAACCTCTGCGAACTCGGACCGAGGAGTACAGGCAAATCTCATGTTTACAAGGAGATCTCACCAAATTCAATACTTATCTCTGGCGGACAGACAACTGTGGCAAACCTCTTCTACAACCTCAGTTCAAGACAGGTAGGACTTGTCGGATTGTGGGATGTCGTCGCGTTTGATGAAGTCGCCGGAATCAGGTTCAAGGATAAAGACGGAATCCAGATCTTAAAGGATTACATGGCATCAGGATCATTTGCAAGAGGTAAGGACCAGATAAATGCAAATGCTTCGATTGTATTTGTCGGAAACGTAAACCAGAGCATCTCATCACTATTGAAAACCGCACACCTCTTCGCTCCTTTCCCCGACGCAATGAACAACGACAGTGCATTTTTCGACAGAATTCATTATTATCTCCCCGGGTGGGAAGTCCCGAAATTCAGACCAGAGCATTTCACAGAGAGATCCGGTTTCATCGTAGACTACCTTGCAGAGTTCCTGCGGGAGATGAGAAAAAGATCTTTCGGAGATCACATATTCAAACATTTCAGGTTCGGAAACAATCTCAACCAGAGAGATGTAATCGCAGTGAAAAAGACATTTTCCGGTCTTATGAAAATAATCTATCCGGATGACAGCGCCTCAAAGGAAGATGCACGTGAAATCCTGGAATATGCCCTTACCGGACGAAGAAGAGTCAAAGAGCAACTTAAAAAGATCGGAGGTATCGAATTCTATGATGTCAACTTTTCATACATTGATCTCGAAGAAAGCTCCGAACACTTCGTTACCGTTCCGGAAAGCGGCGGCAGCAAATTAATTCCCGAGGGAATGGGAAAACCGGGACAGGTATTTTCTGTCAACAGGAACAATGAAGGCAAGATTGGAGTATATAAGTTTGAACTCCAGGTAGTTGCAGGTTCGGGGAAATATGAGAGATCCGGACTTGGCTCAAATTCAAAGGCAAAAGAAGCTGTTCAGACCGCATTCAATTACTTCAGGGCAAATGCAAAGTCTGTAAGCCAGAGCATCTCGACGAAAGAAAAGGATTATCAGCTTCATGTTCAGGATCTGACAGGTGTCGGAATGACCGACGGGCTTGCACTCCCCGCATTTATAAGTCTCTGCTCCGGCGCCCTGGAAAAACCGCTACATGAACAGATTGTAGTTCTCGGAACATTTACAATCGGCGGCTCTATAAGTGTGATTGATAATCTTTCTGATCTCCTGCAGGTCTGCCTTGATGCTGGTGCAAAGAAGGTCCTGATACCTATATCTTCTGCAGGAAAGATTTCAACAGTCCCGCCGGATCTATTCAGTAAATTCCAGATCTCCTTCTATGAAGATCCGGTGGATGCAGTGTATAAATCTCTGGTGCTTTCTTAGATGAATTCCAGAATATCCAACCTGAATTTGGGTTAAAAAATTCACAAAACCTTCAACACCTCCTCAACCTCATACCTCAATGAAATCTCCCTCGTCTGCCCTCTCCCCTGGAGAGTCTTCAGGGAAATAATCTCCATCGACTCCAGCTTATTCAGCCGCTTGTGAAAGTTGGCATAACCCATTGAAAGCCGTTTATTTACAATCTCATAGAGAGCTCCGGAAGTCGGCAGCTCTTCACTATCCCGGACCTCTTCAGCCAGGACCGCCAGGAATTTTTTCTCCTCCGGAGACAAGCCCCCGATTGCATCCCGTAACCGGATATCCTTCGCAGAGACCGATGTCGATACATCCTCTGCAAGGACTTCCTTCCTTGCCGCCTTCTCCGCATTTGCAACAGACTCTTTTATTATCGTAAGGCCGACACGGAGATCTCCCGCCTCAACCGTCCTTTGAACAATGAGATCCAGAACCTCATCGGAGATCACCCCGGGATAAAGGCCCCGGTGTACTCTCTGCAAAAGGATCTCCCGGACCTCCTCGTAGCCGTAAGCAGGAAAATAAATATCAACGGGCCTGAAGACCGACCAGACCGCAGAATCGACTTTGGTCATAAGGTCGATCTCCATGTTGCTCACAGCCGCAATCACCCCGAGTCTTGCACCCGGAAATTCTTCGTAAAGACGGAGCAGCACATAGAGAATATCATTCAGCCGGTTCTCGTACATCAGATAATTTACATCGTCGAGACATACGACCGCAACCGTCCGGGACTCTGAAAGGTAATTTCCTATCTCATTGTAGACCTTCCGGAACGCAATCCCGGTAGTCGGCGGATAGTGCCCGAAGATCCGGTTGAATATTGAACCGAAGATCGAAACCCGCGTCCGATCGTATTTGCAGTTGATATATACCGGCAGGACCCGCTTTGTCGTCTGTTCGATCTCGGAGAAGAGCACCCGGACCGAGGTAGTCTTCCCTGTTCCGGGAAGTCCCCGGATGACGGAGTTGAACGGGCGGCTGCCTTTCATCGCCGGCCGCATGGTATAGGCCAGTTCGCTGAGCTGCGTATCTCTGAAATTAAACTGTTCCGGTACGTGATCTATCTCAAAAATATCGGGGTCCCTGAAGAGAGTCTGGTCCCCCATTAGCAAATTTCTCTTCATTATTATGAATTTTTATGATGATGTATAAGGATGAATTCTGTGCCTGGTGAAAGTGGAAATTATCAAATCGCTCACTTTCACCCCTTCCGCTCCCCGGTTAAATATTCATCCAAACAATCTTTGATCGTCCCCGGTCGGGAAAAACATAGGACATTTCTCACAACTCCGAACTGTTGAGTCAACGGGTCTTCACAATATGCCGTACCGACTTGTTTCTCTGAATGCAGTCAATAATCCGGCCGGGACACCTTACCCACAATCTAAAGGGATCACCAAAAATCAATTTTTTAAGGAGCCTGATCAATGACAATCACAGAACTACTCGCAGCCATCGACCCCCTTCAGACCATCGCTGTAATCCTGGGAATATCAGGGGCCGCCCTTGTAGCAGGGAAGAAAGCCGCATCAAGACTTTCCGGCTTCTCATGCTGGATTATCGCAAACCTGATCTGGTTCTTCGAAGGTGTCTACTCATCGAATTATTACCTGGCGGCGATGTTCGGGTTCTACTGGATAACTGCCATTGTCGGGTTTTGGAATTCATTGAAATTAAAGGAGAAAATTGAAAGGAAGAGCCATTCGGCAAGTGTGCCGCTTCCGTTTAAATCACAGGACCAGTGAATTAAGACCCACCAAAAAACCCCATGAAATTACTCCGTAATTTCAAAGAGTTCCCCAATGACATCCGTCATTGCAGAAACTTCATTATCACCGCAACAAGGCCGCCCGCACCCGCCCCGACCCCGGCGGAGATCTGCCGATCACGACCTGCCGACTCCGACTTAAAACCTTCAAGATCCCGGATTCGGTTCTCATGATCTCCGATGGACTCCTTCATCTCCTCAAGCGTCCTGCAGATCCACTTCACATCCCGGTTCGTCTCGACGATCATGTCCCTGTTACTCTTCTCTTCTTTCATCGTGCGTTCGTTCACTCCTGCGGATAAATTCGGCAGAAACAGGGATAAATCGAACTGTATCAACTATCTGATACAGTCACGCTAATCTATCAAAAGAACGAGTAATTAAATGCCTGTTCCAGTACCCGGGGAAAAGGCAGGCAGGAGAAAAAACGAATGGCAGATTTCATCGAAACTACCAACACCAAGTCGGCCACTCGTGAGCTTGCAGCCTCCATCGCAGACGTT